>URPT01000019.1 GCA_900549845.1 uncultured Veillonella sp.
CTATGAGTAAACTTATCATTCCTGAAATGGCCCATCTCGTTCGAGAAATTACAAAGTAATATATTTAGACTGCTCATTCGTGGGCAGTCTTTTTTTGATAATAGAATTCATAATGCTATTTAAGGGACATAAAAATATTCAGATAATACCTTATTAATGGGTATAAAATCTATATATGCTAATTCTCAATATATAAAACAATACCATTGCAGTATTGTTTTATTTCGATTATACTAGATTTAGTAATACGTTTGTCCGAGTGCACGAGAAAGGAGACCTTATGAAGTTAAATCAGGCCACGGATTATGCATTTCGCATGGTCTTGCATATGGCGCTATTACCTTCGGGAACGAAGATAACTGGCTCTGTATTGGCTGAGCAGGAATTGATTCCAGAACGATTTTTGCTTAAGATTATGCGTAGTCTCATTGCAGCTGGGATTATGAAATCCTTTCGCGGTGTAGATGGTGGGTTTGCCCTCAATCGAGATCCTCAAGAGATTTCATTGCTCGATGTAATTAGAGCGGTAGAAGGGGATGCGTATTTACAACGGTGTTTATATGATGCAGGTTCTTGCTCTAAGTCTTGTATGGGGCATTGTGCTATCAATGAGGCTATGGGGACGATTCAGGACCAATTAATTAATCAGTTGGAGCAGGTTAACTTTAAAACGCTTGCTCAACGTGAACAGTTGATTGAGGCTGAAGCGTTGCCATATTCACAAGCGCAATGATACAAGGTTTTTAGTAAAAGCTCATCAAGTGATGTAGGTATTTAATTCTAAGGAGGAAAACACATGTTTGAAGCTGTAGATTTAGCTCGATTACAATTTGCGCTAACATCTATCTATCACTGGTTGTTTGTGCCGTTCACACTAGGCATGACAGTGACTGTAGCTATCTTAGAGTGGACATATGTGTCTACAGGTAAAGAAGTTTACAAAAAAATGGCAAAATTCTGGGGCAAATTGTTCCTAATTAACTTTGCCATGGGTGTGGTAACTGGTATCGTTCAGGAATTCCATTTCGGTATGAACTGGGCAGAATATTCTCGTTTTATGGGTGACATTTTCGGCGCTCCATTGGCCCTTGAAGCATTAATGGCATTTTTCTTGGAATCTACATTCATGGGTGTATGGATCTTTGGCTGGGATCGTTTAAATAAAACTGTTCATGCCCTTGTAGCTACGTTGGTAGCATTAGGTACAAACCTATCTGCATTCTGGATTCTCGTAGCGAACTCCTTCATGCAACATCCTGTAGGTTATGTAATTCGCAATGGCCGTGCAGAAATGGACAATTTCTTAACAATTGTTCAAAACGGCTATGTACCAGGCCAATTTTTCCATATCGTGTTGAATGGTTTATTAACAGCAGGCGTAATTATCATGGCTATCAGTGCATGGCACTTATTGCGCAACAATGCGACAGACTTCTACCGTCGTTCCGCTAAATGGGGCATGGTTATTGCTCTTGTATTCGGTACTTTAGGCGCTTTGGCAGGTCATCATCAAGGTCAATACATTACAAAAGTACAACCTATGAAAATGGCTGCTATGGAAGCATTGTGGGAAACACAAGATCCAGCTCCATTCTCTTTGGTAGCTAACATTGATACTAAAGCACAAAAAAATACGGGCGCACTTGAAATCCCTGGTGGTTTGTCCTTCTTGACTCAAAACTCCTTTACTTCTGGTAAAGTAGAAGGTATCAAAGATCTTCAAGCTAAATCCGAGGCTCAATACGGTCCTGGTAACTATATTCCAGATGTTCCAGCAATCTTCTGGACATTCCGTATCATGGTTGCAGCTGGTTCCATTATGTTACTTGTTGCATTCGTAGGCCTTATCCTTAATGCAAAAGACAAATTAGTTGGCAATCGCACATTCTTGAAAATTATGTTCTGGACATTGCCATTGCCATTTATCGCTCATTCCACAGGTTGGTTTGTAGCAGAAGCAGGCCGTCAACCATGGCTTGTATATGGCTTGCAATTAACTGCAGACGGTGCATCTAAATCCGTTACAGCTCCAGAAATTATGACTACTATCATCGGCTTTACAGTTGTGTACATCGTAGCAGCTATTGCAGCTCTCTACCTTGCTGTAGAACACATCAAAAAAGGTCCAGATGGCAATCCATCTCACGATGTAGTTGAAAAAGAGGAGGCGAGATTATGGAATTAATTTTTAATAACCTTGAAGTGGTATGGTTTATTTTAATTACTGTACTATTCGCTGGCTTCTTCTTATTAGAAGGTTTTGACTATGGTACTGGTATTTTATTACCATTCATCGGTAAAACTGACGTTGAACGTCGTCAAATGATCAATGCCTTGGGTCCTGTTTGGGATGGTAACGAGGTATGGATGATTACTGCAGGTGGTGCATTATTTGCATCCTTCCCTCATGTATATGCTACATTGTTTAGTGGTTTCTATTTAGCGTTATTCTTAATGCTTGCGGCTCTTATTATCCGCGGTGTATCTTTTGAATTCCGCTCCAAGAGCCCTAACTTGTTATGGCGTAAAACTTTTGACTACTGCATCTTCTTTGGTTCCTTGATTCCTGCATTATTGTGGGGCGTTACAGTTGGTAACTTGATTCAAGGTACTCCAATCGATGCAAGCATGACATATGTAGGCACATTCTTTGATTTGTTAAGCCCATACACAGTACTTTGCGGTATTGCGTTTATCTTGGTATTCACATACCATGGTGGCTTGTTCACTTCTATCAAAACAGCTGGTGCTGTTTCCGAACGCGCTCGTGCAGCTTCTTTGGTAGTTGGTGTTCCTACTGCAATCGGTGCTTTAGTATTGGTTGCTGCTACATATGTATGTACAGATTTGTTCAACTCTGTATTAGCAATTGTTTGCTTCGCATTAGCAATCGTGTTCTTCCTCATTTCTTGGGGTGCTGCACGTACTCGTAATACAAAATGGGGCTTTGTATTTAGCTCCTTAACTGTTATTTCTGTAACGGCTGCTTACTTTGCAGGTTTGTTCCCTCGCATCATGGTTTCTTCTTTGAATCCTGACTGGAGCTTAACTATTGCAAATGCAGGTAACTCTACTTACACATTGACATTGATGACTTGTGTAGCCTTCGTATTTGTGCCAATTGTATTGGCTTACCAAATCTGGGTATACTGGACATTCCGTCATCGTGTATCTGAAAAAGACTTACACTATTAATAGAATAGCTTTATAACTCTAGTGAGTTATAAAATTTAAGTCTCAATGTGAGGCGTGTCGTAGCGGCACGCCTCTTTTTTGTGGTAAGATGAATATAATATTGATAAATTTAGATTCATTTGTTCGTATATATTGGATTCTAAAATTCATATGATTTTTTATATTAACTATATTTACCATAGGGGATACTATGATACAGCGTACCGCCTTTAAAGCGTTGCTAGAACATAAAGGTCAGCTTTTATTACTAGGATTAACTTGTTTAGTTGAAAGTCTATCTATTGTTGGGCAAGCTTGGTTCTTTGGAACCTTAATTAATAATTTTATTTTTTCTGAAAATACCTTACACGATGAAAGGTATACCATTATCTATTTAGGGATTGCTATTATTGTGAGATTACTAGCACATTATGTGCAAGAATCTGTAGCCAACCGATTGGGTAGTGCGGTAAAAGCAACCTTTAGAAAACGAGCTTTAGCACATATGTTTAAGCTAGGTGTTCAACATAAGGAGCGCCACGGCGATGTAATCCATATGCTTACAGATGGATTAGAGCAAGTAGATGCTTACGTAGCTCGATATATTCCGCAAATTTTATATGCTATTATGATTCCTCTTATTATGGGCATTGCTATTGTAGATACATTGCCTATTATTGGCATCATACTAATTGTTACAGTACCATTAATTCCATTCTTTATGATCTTAATCGGCAAGCAAGCAGATCGCCTCAATAAAGAACAGTGGGAACGTATGAGTTTTTTGTCTGGGCATTTCCTCGATGTATTGCAAGGTATCACCACATTAAAACTCTTTGGCCGTGCGAAGGATCAAATTAAGGTTATTGGTCGTTTATCTGAAGAGTTTAAAGACTCTACATTACGCGTATTGCGTGTGGCGTTCTTATCTGCGCTAGTTCTTGAGCTCGTAAGCACCATTAGTACGGCTTTGATTGCTGTATACCTGGGCTTAACATTATTGGATGGTGAAATTCCATTCTTTTCAGCCTTCTTTATTTTGCTATTAGCACCAGAGTTTTATACGCCATTTAGACAATTAGGGGCTGCATTCCATACGGGAATGGCGGGGAAGACATCCATTTTAAAATACGAAGAGTTTATGAATCGCCAGCCATCGTTACCTGTAGGTGGGCAATCTAAACTTCAAGGACCTATACAAGCTATTGAAATTAAGGATTTAACCTTTACCTATGAAGATAGTGAAAATGGGGTACAACATATTTCTTTAGTGGCTAAACGCAATTCTCCGATTATGCTTGTTGGTGAAAGTGGAGCCGGGAAATCTACAATCGCTCATATTATTGGAGGCTTTTTAACTGCTCCTAAAGGTGCTGTTACCATCGATGGCCTTGATGTTTGTGACATCGATATTGATTGGTGGCGTCAACAAATTACTTATGTATCCCAACATCCTCATATTATGAAAGGGACCTTGCGTGACGTATTATCCTTTGGAATGAATGTAAGTGATGAAGAGATTATAGCGGCATGTAAAGAAGTACAGCTACTGGATGTGATCAATAGACAACAAGAAGGTCTTGATACGGTTATTGGTGAAGGTGGCTTAGGTCTTAGTGGTGGCGAACGTCAACGGGTGGCGTTAGCACGTGCTTTCTTACGAAAAGGGCAAGTGTTAATTCTCGATGAGGTAACGGCACATCTTGATGTAAAAACAGAATCTATCATAAGTAGTGCTATCCAACGTTTGATGGAGAATAAAATTGTTATTATTATTGGCCATCGCCTACAAACGATGCACTGGGCTTCTACGTTATACGTTTTAAAACAGGGGCGCATTATTCAACAAGGTTCTTATGAAGAGCTTATTGCGGTAGATGGATATTTTAAAGACCTGGTCATCTCTGGTTTAGGCGAATTTTCTTCAACTATTGAAGAGCAGTTGCAAACAGGAAAATCATTTGATATTCAAGATAGAGATGAGCTAGATTATTCAATTCCTGTTGATAAAAAAGGTGCTTATGTACGCGGAAACGATACACATACATCTGAAGTGTCAACGGCTAATATGGGCTTACAAGGATGGCGTTTATTATTCTCTGTATTAAGTCCTGCAAAGTGGTCTTTAGTATTAGCTTTGATTTTTACATTTTTAACGGTATTCATGAATGTAGGGCTTTTAACTGTGTCTGCATGGTTATTGGCTTCAGCTGCATTGCAACCAGGCCTTACTTATTTGAGCCTTGCCATTGTAGGGGTTCGATTCTTCGGCGTTAGCCGTGCCGTATGTCGCTATTTTGAGCGCTATACATCTCATCGGATGGCATTCCAAGGATTATATGGTTTGCGTGTATGGTTCTATGCTCATTTGGAACCATTAGCACCAGCTATTCTTAAACGCTTTGGTGCGGGGGATATGTTAGGCCGTATTATGGGGGATATAGAAGTATTACAATTCTTCTATTTGCGCACATTAATTCCTCCTGTAGCAGCCATTGCTTTAACTGTTTTAGTAGCCTATGGCGTTTCTACGATTGATAGCACTTTGGTTACGCCTATAGTTTTGTCGTCCCTAGTATTAGGTTTGGTATTGCCTTTAGTTGTATATGCTCATAATAAACAATCATTGACTGAGATTGGACCTCAACAAGGGGAGTATAAATCACTATTAAGTGATACTATGGATAGCTTAGAGGATGTCATTAGCTATGGCAATGAAGATTTAGTCTATCATCGTATTCAACATATGATGCATATTGTTGATACTAATAAGGGTGTTATTGAGCGTGGCATGAACTTAGGGAATACGCTGTTCCTAGGTGGTGTGCAAATTACTGTTGTCATTGTAGCTATATTGGCTGCCAATGCTTTGACAGGCGCTTGGGCTAGTGTTATGGTAGCGGTTGCTGCCATTGGTACACAAGCTTGGTTTGAAGCGTTACAACCTATGATTGCTGCCGTTCATCATGGTGCTGAAAGTAAGGTAGCTACGAGTCGTCTCATGGCACTCGCCAATGAGCCAATGCCTGTGGTAGACCCAAAGGCACCAAAACCATTCAATGCTAATCGAGACATTACCTTTACCGATGTATCCTTTGGTTATAATCAGGATCGTTGTATTTATGAACATCTTAGATTAGGCATTAAGCAAGGGCAATCAGTTGCCATCGTTGGTGCTAGTGGCTCTGGTAAGACTACATTATTTAATATGCTTGAGCGTTTATATGATTATGGTGGTTCCATTCATGTAGGTGATGTAGAATTAAAGGATATTTCTATAGATACATGGCGTAATGCGTTAGGAACTATTACACAAGATACGTATATCTTCCATGCGTCCTTTGAGGATAATATTCGACTAGCAAGGCCGGATGCTTCAGCTACTGATTTAGAGCGTGCTATCGACCGTGCTTCCTTGCGCTCTGTAGTGGATAGATTGCCGGTTGGTCTTAATACGATTGTTGGTAGTGGTGGTCATGGCTTAAGTGGTGGTGAACGCCAAAGGGTTGCATTAGCTCGATTATTCTTGCGAAATCCACAAATCGTTTTATTGGATGAACCATTGGAAGGTTTAGATCAAGTAACAAGAAAGGCTTTACATCGTGATTTGATGGAATATGTAAAGGATAAAACATGCTTATACATTACCCATCAGTTAGAAGGATTAGAGCAAATGGACCGTATCTTATTTATGGATAAAGGTCAAATTATAGAAGATGGAACTTATGAAGAGTTAATTGCGCTTCGTGGTCATTTCTACGAATATTGCTACCTATCTATGGCAAGTATTCAATAAAAATAAATATCAGTTAAATTATCTATTATAGCTATTAACTTATAATAGGCTAAATATTAAACTACAGTAATAAAGCCCCTTTTACTATGTAAAAGGGGCTTTATGTATGCCTATATTTAATAGTATATGTAGTAGTCTTTTATCGATAAATCATGCAATATATGGTATAATTTGTATGTCAAAAGCTATTTTTTGTTGCCCTTGGAGGGGTTATGACTAAGATCTTCACCAAAATACGAGCGTTGGTGGATGAAGCATTATCTGATCGTGATACAGCGGTGGATAAGGTGCCTACTATAGAAAAAGCACCTGTAGAACAAGATTTATTCGACCACCGTTTACTATATATAGAAGAAGATACAGTCAATCGTATGTTGCGGGCTGCTCTTCGCAATCATTGGTTATTTTACGCTGTAACATTTGAATTTGAACCAAATAACCAAATATTCCTATCCATTATTACGAAATGGGGGAATGTGATCAATGTGGAATTCACCTTAGAGGATTTATGGTTTGATGATTATTCATCATCCTTTGCGATTCGTCTCGATACAAATAATATAGATACAGGTGGGTTTATTTTAAACTCTATCCTACACTTACTAGGTAACTGGTGCCTCAGTCTCTTTGGTATATTCTTCAATCCTATTGCGCTAGGTGAGAAGGGGTCTACTATGCGTTTTGAGAAAAAGGGGATTATCCAGTTTGATTTATTACCAAATACTCAAGTAAAGAAATTCATACCTTTACCAGAGCGACATATCGGCAGTAATGGCCCTGTGTTGTTGGGGAACCCTCGTACTAGTCAATCCGTTTTACAGTTAGATTACTATGCGTTTCACGATCCAGTAGACACATTTACTGTACCAGATGTACCAACCCGTACTAGCTGGCTTCGCTCTATTGATATTGCGGCAGTTCTCTTATTGCCAATCGGCGTGTGGATTACCTTTATTATCTTGCATCACTACTTACCTACAGAAACGTTAGAGTTCTCATTCTCTACATATTTCTTGATTTCTTTAGGGATTTTTATCATTTCCTTCTTGGTTATGAATATTCCTAGATATCTGTATATGTACTTTGATTCTCGGAAACAGTGGCAAAGTGCCTTTGTACATAATAATATTAAGATTCAAATGCGCAAATTACATCGTCGCATCTTCATGCAACAAGCTACATTGACAGCTGATTGTGATGAGTATACTGCTAATGAAAGCCAAGAGCGTATTAAACATTTGCTATTGCAAATTCGGGATAAGCGGTTCCTTGCAAATCGACTCAAAATTGCTGATGATGATAGAATGCGCAAGCAGAAGGTTAAGTTTATTATCGCCTATATTGGTTGTACATTAATTGAATTGATGCTGCTCATGAATTACTAGGCATTGATTATTAAATAACAGCATATGTTATGGTATAAATAAAAAACGTATCTCTTAATAGAGATACGTTTTTTATTATGTTTGTTTTATGTTTTACCGTTTTTTACGACGTTTTCGAACGGTTTTTCTAATTTCTCGTTCTGATTCAGATCCTGGTTGTTGCATTGACTCGTAAGTTGGTCGATTGACAGGCATAAAAGGAGGATTTCCGTATTGGTTTGGTTCCGGTTGTCCCGGCAATACCCAGAAGAGGAAGCCGATGAGCCATACGAAAAGCTCCAGTAAGTAATTGAATGGAGATACAGCAGAGTAAGTATTGATGAAAATAATAATTACTGACCAGAGAATCCCGGCCCATGCATTAAAGCCGATATCGTGAATACGACGGCCAAATAAGATGCAGGACAATGGGAAGAGTGTTGCTAATAAAATCCATATGATGACCCGTGTAAACCAATAAGCCGGTAAGGATACAACAAAGTCTAAGAATAGATCATCGATGTAATGAACGATGTGGAATAAAATCATTAGTACGATAAAACATATGATAAATTGAAGTCGATTTAATCGTCCCGTTAGATTAAAAATCGATAGGCCCATACGTCGACCTTGGAATGCGATGAGCAAACCTACAGTACATATGAGCAGTGTTCGTAATACAACATAGAGTAAATCCATAAGTTCCCCTTTATTTATAGCTTATAGTTGAGTTAATTCTGGCAAGACTAGCTCAAATGCTACACCTTGTTTCATAGATTTTACAGTATCTACTGTGGCTTGAATCGCTTTAGTAGTAAAATTCATTGCCAGCTCTGCCGCATCATACGGTGAATATCCCCTCATTACTGCACCGGATAATACAGCGGTAAAGATATCCCCAGTTCCTGTAGCTTTTACAGGAATAAGAGGAATATCATATGTTTTTAAATAATCCGTTGGGCCATCATAGACGGCGATGACCGCGTGTGTTTCGGATGGTACGCTAGTCATGATAACCATATCAGGACCCATTTGATGTAATCGCTTGCAACGATCACGCAATTCATCATCACTAATAGGATCTGTAGAGAATGGAATATCTAATAAGAAACAAGCCTCTGTGTAATTAGGCTTTACAATGTGCGCTTTGGAAACAAGTTGGCGCATTGCTACCACCATATCAGGTGTATAGATAGAGTAGAGGCGACCATCATCGGCCATAGCAGGATCGACGATAATCATTTGTCCCTTATTACCGAAACGATCGATGGCTTCTTCCACGAGATGAATTTGTTCTGGGGATGCCAAGAAACCACTTACAATAGCGTGAAAGTCGATTTCGTTTTTATCCCAGCAGTCCATAAAATCTCTCATATGTGCCGATAAATCTACGAACTCGTAGTGTGGATATTCTAAGTGATTACTCAATACAGCTGTTGCCAATGGAACCGCTTGGCAACGCATAGCGCTGATGATTGGAATCATAACGGTTAGGGCACAACGGCCGATGGAGCTCATGTCTTGAATTGTTAAGACTCTAGGTACTTCTGTCATAGACACCTCCAAAATACTATATATTTTATTGTACGTTATGTAGGGCGTTCTGTAAATGTAATGATGTTATTCATGAAATTAACTTCATAATGTAGTATAATAAAACAGATAGACTTTTTATGGAGGATAGTGACAATGACAAGGTATGTATTTCGACGCCTAGGTGGCGCAATCATAATCTTATGGGTCATCATTACCGTAACGTTTGCATTAATGCATGCAATACCGGGGGGACCTTTTACAAGTGAAAAAAAATTACCACCTCAGGTAAAAGCAAGTATTGAAGCAAAGTATCATCTTGATGATCCTGTATGGAAACAGTATGGTGATTATTTAGGTGGTGTTATTACCGGCGATTTGGGACCATCATATAAGTATGAAGGTCGTAGTGTGAACGATATTATCAGTGATGCATTCCCAATTTCTGCGCAGCTTGGTTTATTATCATTAATGGTGGCTGTAGTAGGTGGTATTGCAGCGGGTGCTATTAGTGCTATGCGCCCTAATGGTATCGTTGATTATGCGGTTACCGTATTATCTACCATTGGTATTTCCGTGCCTACATTTATTATTGGTGCCGTTCTTGTATATGTGGTGGGCTTTGAACTAGGATGGTTCCCCGTAGCCTTATGGCGTGGTCCATCTTATATGGTTCTACCAGTGTTGACGTTAGCAGCACAACCTATGGCATTCATTGCACGCTTAACGCGCAGTGGGTTGCTTGATGTGTACCAACAAGAATATATCCGTACAGCTCGCGCCAAAGGCTTGGGCTCTTGGACTATTTTGACACGTCATGCATTAGGCAATGCTATTTTGCCAGTTATTACGTACTTGGGACCGTTGGCTGCTAGCCTTTTGACAGGTAGCTTTATCGTAGAAACAATCTTTGCCATTCCGGGCCTTGGACAGTATTTCGTAACTTCCATTTATAACCGTGACTATACGGTTATCCTGGGCATTACGATTTTCTATAGTGCGCTTGTAGTATTTCTTAATATTTTGGTGGATATGATTTATCCGTTAATTGATCCACGTGTTACGACAGAGGAGGGGACAGATGAATAAGGAAGATTTTTTACCTATTGAACGAACTCCTCAAGAAGAAATTACAAGCTTTATAAAACGTCCTAGTAAATGGGCGAGATTTAAGGTGAATCGCTTGGCTGTAGTAGGGGCTACTATCATCTTAGTGATGATTGTACTTGCAATTTTAGGACCCCTAATTTCGCCGTATACCTATGCGGACCAATCCCTAATCGATGCGAACCAAAGTCCGAGCTTTAGTCATTGGTTCGGCACAGATACATTGGGTCGCGATATTTATACGCGCGTTATGTACGGCGCTCGTATTTCCTTAACTATCGGTTTTGTAGCGGCGTTTATCAATCTTGTTATCGGCGTTACTTATGGTGGTATTGCAGGTTATCTTGGTGGTAAGGTTGACCGCATCATGATGGGGCTTGTAGATGTTTTGTACGGCATTCCACTTTTACTGTATGTAATTTTGTTGATGGTTGTACTTGGCCCTGGTTTAACGTCTATTTTCGTAGCATTGGGCATTGCGTACTGGCTCAATATGGCCCGTATTGTACGTAGCCAAATTTTGAAAGTGAAAAACGAAGAATACATCATCGCTGCTGAAGCGATGGGGATTCCGAAATATCGCATTTTATTGCGTCATATTTTGCCAAACTGCGTGGGACCAATCATCATTACATTGACATTGGCCATCCCAGAGGCTATTTTTACAGAAGCATTCCTTAGTTTTATCGGCTTAGGTGTAAATGCACCTATGGCGAGCTGGGGCGTATTAGCTTCTGAAGGGATTAGTAGCATGCGCTCTTATCCATTCCAATTGATTTTCCCTGCTGTTGCCATTAGTGTTACCATGCTTGGTTTCGCATTCCTTGGCGATGGCTTACGTAATGTGTTAGACCCTAAGGAAGGAGATAGATAATGAATAACGCAATTGTTGATGTGCGCAATGTGTCCATTACCATCGATACCTTCCAAGGCCCTTTGCGGGTTATTCGCAATCAAGATATCTCCTTACAACCAGGTGAGATTTTAGGTATTGTTGGTGAATCAGGCTGTGGTAAATCTGTACTAGTTAATTCCTTAATGGGATTGCTACCATATGGCAAAACAAAAATCAAAGCCGATACATTTATGATTGATGGCAATGATTGCCTTGAATTCACTGAAGATGACTGGAATGAACTCCGCGGTACTACTGTTGCCATGGTATTCCAAGACCCTATGACATCTTTGAATCCAATCATGACGATTGGGGAACAAATGTATGAGGTTATCCATCGTACCAATGCATATGGTGAGGATTATGACGAACGAGCTATCGCCATCGACTTATTAAAGAAGATGGGCCTTTCAACACCGGAAAGACGATTATCTCAATATCCTCATGAGTTGAGCGGTGGTATGCGCCAACGCGTATGTATCGCCATGGCTGTCGCTGGTCGTCCAAAGGTTTTGATTTGCGATGAACCGACAACGGCTCTAGATATTACAACAGAGGCTCAAATCTTGCGCCTTATGCAAACTTTAGCTGTAGAAGCTGGTATTGGCATTATCTTTATTTCTCATAACCTACGTGTTATTGCTCAAATCTGCGACCGTGTTATGGTTATGTATGCTGGCAAATGTGTTGAATCTGCTACGGTAGAAGGTATCTTTAATGAACCTCGTCATCCGTATACATTGGGCTTGTTACTCGCTTTACCACAAGGTAAATGGCATGGTGAATTAAAAGCCGTTGAAGGTCAACCGCCAGATTTATTTGATTTACCGCGAGGTTGTGCATTTAATCCACGGTGTAAGTGGGCTATGCGTATCTGTGGTAATCGTATTCCTATGGTTACAAATGTTGGTGAAGGTCACCAATTTACATGTTGGTTAGCTAAGTTGGAGGGACTTTAATGAGTTACGTATGGGAAACTGACAATCTCGTTAAAGAGTTCACTCTGTCAGGAGGCTTATTTAAGCCAAAACACACGGTACACGCTGTACAAGGCGTGAGCCTATATCAATCGCCAGGGGAAACCCTCGGTATCGTAGGTGAGTCAGGTTGTGGTAAATCCACATTTGGCTACACGTTGATGGGCTTGCATCAAGCTACATCAGGTTCTATTTATATGAATGGTCGTCAGATTGATCCTTATGTGGATCGTAAAGCCGTTCATCCTGTGATGCAAATGGTATTCCAAAATCCTTATGCATCACTTAATCCACGTCTTACGGTTAATGCGATTTTAGAAGAACCTTTGGAGCTGGATCCAAAGTATACACCTCGTGATCGCGTTATTCGTGTAAAAGAAGTGCTTGATCAAGTTGGTTTGAACATGTCTTTTGGTGAGCGTTATGCTCATGAATTATCTGGTGGTCAACGTCAACGTATCGGTATTGCACGGGCTCTTATTATGCAGCCACAGTGTATCATCTGTGATGAACCGATTTCAGCACTGGATGTATCGATTCAAGTGCAAATTATGACATTGCTTGAACGTTTACAAGAACAACATGGTATTTCGTACCTCTTTATTTCTCATGATTTAAACATGGTGCGCTACATCAGTCATCGCATGGTAGTTATGTATTTAGGGGCTGTTATGGAAGAAGGTCCAGCATTGGATTTATACGAATTCCCACAACATCCTTACACTCGTGCTTTGACGGCCTTAAATGGTCCTGTTATACCACATGCTCCAATTGGAGCACCTCTTAAAGGGGACCCACCAAATCCACTAGATCCACCGAAAGGTTGTTTGTTTAGTGGTCGTTGCCCAGAAGCAGAGGGTCGTTGCTTTGTAGAACGTCCACCTCTTCGTGATTGGGCAGATCGCCGCATCGCATGCTGGCACATATAATGGGAGAATAGTATGGAAAAGTTACTTGTTGGCAAGTCCTTAGAGCATCAACTGGATACAGTTATCAAAGAATTAGCATCAAAAGGGAATATATCCTATGCAGTACTACAATTTGACGATGAAGAGGAACCGACTATTATCGCTTCTAAAGGGGAGAATACGGTACATTCTAGTGCAAGTTTGATTAAGGTACTCATCATGGAGTATGTGTTCCATTTAGCTCGTACTGAACAGTTAGACCTTAATGACACAGTTCCACTATCTAGAACACCTCGTGTTGAAGGTGGTGGTGCTTTACAAGAATTAGTAGCAAAGCATAGCTTTACCTATCTTGAGTTATGCCGTCTTATGATGGTTCTCAGCGATAATATTGCGACAAATTTGCTCATTACAGTTCTTGGAATGGAAAATATTAATGCTCGTGCAGAACAGCTTGGTGTAGATGAGATAGAACTCAATCGCATGATGATGGACTTTGAAGCTCTCGCCGAAGGCCGTGATAATCGTATGACTGCTATGGCGTTAGCTCGTCTCTATAAACATATTTTTGAATGTCGCGATAGAGATTTTTATGGCCGAGAAATGTGGAACATTTTAGGTCGCCAACAATTCCGTGATATTTTGCCATTTTATTGGGGGGAAGATGTACGCTTTCACCATAAAACAGGATCCCTGGATCGCGTAGAGCATGATGGGGGCATATTGGAAACGTTTAGAGGTCATTTCTGCTTTATCCTTTTGATGAGCGATATCGATAATGACCGAGGTAAAGAGTTAGGCGCTCGAGTAGGGCGTATCATGAAAGAATTTGTAGAGGAAGCATTGCCATGATGGATAAACGAAATTTGTTAAAACTCATGGTCCTTGCTCTAGGGGTGAGTGTGCTCTTATTTGTATTTGGTTATCCTCGAGGGGAACAACCAATTGATGAGCATACAATCCGATATGTTATTGAGCAGGAACCATCCACATTGGATCCAGCAAAGTCTACTACCTCTCCGGAGGCAACGGTTCAACTCCAATTATTTGACGGTTTAGTTCGTTTAAATGATGAAAGTGAACCAGAGGCAGCACTTGCTAAAAGCTGGGATATTTCTGATGATGGTCGCGAGTATACCTTCCATTTACGACCAGATTTAAAATGGTCCAATGGAGAGCCTTTGACGGCTCATGACTTTGAATACGCTTGGAAACGCGTATTAGATCCTGAAGTCCATGCGGATAATGCATATATGTTATATGTATTGGAAAATGGTGAAGCTTTTAATACGGGGAAAGCTGCAGCTGAAGATGTTGGGGTTAAAGCTATTGATGAGGATACATTGGTAGTTACCTTAGAAAATCCAACCGCCTATTTCTTAAAATTATTAGCATCTCATAGTTACTATCCAGTAAGTCAAAAGGTTGTAGAGGCTCATGAAAACTGGGCTGCTAATGCAGATACATTTGTGTCTAATGGTCCATACCGCTTATTATCTTGGAAGCATAATGGGGAAATGGATTTCATTAAGAATTCAGATTACTGGGATGCGGACTCTGTAAAAACAGAGAAGATGAATTGGCCTATCAGTGAATCCCAAAGCACACGCCTTACATTGGTTGAAGGTGGCGAAGCAGATATGACTGTTGAGCCTCCTGTAGCGGATCAAAAACGTTTAGAAGAAGCGGGCCTATTACATATTGGGCCTATGCTTGGTAACTATTACTACGTATTCAATGTGAAAGCAGAGCCTTTCACAGATCCTGAAGTACGTAAAGCATTCTCCATGGTTATCAACCGTGCTAATATCGTTAACAATATTGTTCGTGGCGGTAAAGAGGCTGCTTATGCATTTGTTCCATACGGTATGCTTGAAAGCAACGGTCGTGAAGACTTCCGTGAAGCTGGTAGCTATCTCGTTTACGAAGATGTAGAGCAAGCGAAAGAAATCTTGAAACAAGCTGGCTATGATAAGAATCATCCATTGCCTCCAATTACGATTTTGTATAACACAAGCGAATTACATAAAGCGATTGCCGAAGCTGTACAGGATGCATGGGTAAATGCATTTGGTGCAGATGTGCGCTTACAAAATCAAGAGACAAAGGTATTCTTAGCCGACCGCGAAGCTGGTAAATATCAAGTTGCTCGTGCTTCTTGGGTTGCGGATTACAGTGATCCACAAAACTTCTTAGAAGTATTCTCTGCGGAAGACAACGATAGTCAGTATCATAGTGAAGACTATAATGAGTTAATCGCTCGTATTCGTACGACACCAAATGGGGCTGAACGCGATGCATTGATGCATCAAGCAGAAAAGATGATTTTTGATGAATCTCTCGTAATGCCGTTATACTTTACAACACAACCATATGTAACAAACGGAAGTATTCAAAATTATTTCTGGACTACATTAGGCCTTGTTGACTTTAAAAAAGCATACAAATAAGATACACTTAAGACGTACACATTGTGTACGTCTTTTGTTATATTTTACGAGGATATATGAACTGGATTGAACCAAAGCGTTTAGCACCGGGCATGACCATAGGTATTATGGCTCCTGCTAGTGCAAGCGATGAAGATTTACATAGAATAGAAGATATTTGTAACGCAAGAGGTTATAATGTGCTCTTTGGTGAAAGTGCACATCGTAAAGGCCTCTATGGTGGTACACCAGAGGAGCAAGCCCAAGAGTTTCAATATATGATGACTACCGCACCTTGTGATGCGGTGCTAGCCTTGCGCGGTGGTTACGGAACGATGCGTTATCTAGACTTATTAGATTATAAAGCAATTCGTAAACATCGTAAGGCTTTTATAGGGTATAGCGACTGTACGGCTCTTCATATGGCTATTAATCGATATAGCCGACTTATTACCTATCACGGGCCGATGGGCGTAGATTTTAAGCCTGAACGCAAAGCTGATACTGATGTTTTATTTAATACTTTAGAAGGTAAGTTGCAAGTCATAGAACCCTTACCTGAACCGCCGCGTGGTGCCATTGGCACTGAGCTAGGAGAAGGCATTTTACGAGGTGGTAATATGACGATGCTATCGATGTTGTCGGGAACACCGTATTTTTTAGAGGACGAATCTTGGGAGGATACCTTACTATTCATTGAAGATGTAGGAGAGGCCCCTTATAAGCTAGATCGTATGTTGCAACAATTTCGCCTTAGTGGTTTATTGAGTCGCATAAAAGGTTTAGTGATTGGTACTTTTATAGATTGTGAAGGTGACGATGATGAACGTGATTACGATTTAGGCTATGAAGCGTTACGCTACATGGAGGAAAATAGAGATCCTGAATTGCCAGAGCCTTTTGTATGTTATGTGCCAACAGGTCATGGGACGCCGCATCAAACATTACCACTAGGAGCGACGATTAACTTTAGGTATATTTCAAATACCATCATTGTTCATCCCTATACGAAATAGACACAATCTTCTTAGATAGAATACATAATAAACAGTATAAATTAGAAATTAAAAAGGGAAGTTATGACATTACAAGAACGAGAGGCTCGTGCCTGTGCCATCATAGATAGCATGGCTGAGGAATTGCGCGATGTGTCCTTATATTTACACGATAACCCAGAATTGGGCTTAGACGAGCATAAAGCTGTTAAGATAATTCACCAATTCTTAGAAAATCATAATTTTACATCTCAAGTAGGATTAACAGATTATCCTGAGTTACAAACGGCACTTCGTGGTGACTATAATCGTGATGCGAAACATAAAATATCATTCTTAGGAGAGTATGATGCATTACCTGAACTCGGTCATGGTTGCGGCCATAATCTCATTGCCGTGATGAGTTTAGGCGCTGCTGTTGCCTTCAGTCAAAGTGCACCACAGGATTGGGGAACGACCTTCTTTGGTTGTCCTGCAGAGGAAACTATTGGCGGTAAGGTATATATGGCTGAGGCTGGTTTATTTAAGGGCTATGAAGCAGCTCTCATCATTCACCCTGGTGGTGAAAATGAGGTAGGTGGCACATCCTTAGCCACACATCCATTAGAGGTGACTTTCCATGGACGGTCCTGTCATATAGCATCATTAACTGACTCTGGTATTAATGCTTTAGATTGTGTTGTAGATTTATATCAAAAAATAAAAGAGTTAAAGAAAACATTTCCTAAAGGGGCTGTTGTGGGGGCTATCTTTACCGAAGCTGGTACAGCGCCAAATGTAGTAACTCCTAAGGCTACGATTCGCATGACTGTACGGGGGCGTACGGTGGCTGATTTAGAAGGTATTATTTTGCCGGCTATCAAAGAGGCTGCTCAAGAAATTGCAGCATCCTATGGCGCTCAAGTTGAAATGCATCATTATGAGCCTCTCTTTAAGGATATGCGTCAAGATAAACAGCTATTAGATCTCTTTAAAGATGTGATGACTGAGTTTGGTGAAACGCCTCGTATATTGCCTGATGATGAGGCTGATGGTAGCACTGATGTAGGGAATGTATCCTATGAAGTACCAACAGCGCAACCTACATTACAGATTGGATTAGGTTTA
>URPT01000020.1 GCA_900549845.1 uncultured Veillonella sp.
TCATCACTCGCCAGATTCTTCTGACTCATGTCCTTCATAATTGACATTCCCTCGGCGATCCCGAGGAACCGTGCCTTTTCAGTTTCCGTCATCCCGGAGACGGCCTTTGAGATCTCATCCAGTGTCTGTTTTTCTTTTTCTGACATGTTTTTCACTTCCTTTCTTATTGACTTTTCCTTTGCGACATTTTATCTTTTTTATAAAACCACTATGCTGAAAGGATTTATAAAAAAATGTTTAAAAATGCACTTTCTTTACTGAAGAAACTTAGAAAACTCGTCCTTACCGATGAAGATGAAATATGGATTGATTACGAAAACAAAACCTTCAAACGTGTCCGTCTCGCTGCTGAGCAAGAATTGGAATTTCCATTTCCATCCCATGAGCCTTCAACAATCGGACTCTTAAAATATCTCCATCAAGAAGGCTATATCGTGATGAGCTCAGATAATGAATATCTCACACTTACATACAAGGCTTTCTATTATGAAAGAATTCACTCCCTACATTGAGCCGTTGTCTATTGATGAAGCCTTTCTTGAGGTAAGTGGCATGTCTACCATGTATAGTGGGCCTAAAGCGTTAGGGCGTGCCATTAAGGATCGTGTGTATGAGAAGACCGGGCTCATCATCTCGGCGGGATTAGCACCTAATAAATTTTTAGCTAAACTAGCCTCTGATTTAGACAAACCAGATGGTCTTGTAGTGATTCCTTATGGTCGTGAGAAAGAAATCTTAGCACCGTTGCCGATAAAACGTATTTGGGGTGTTGGTCCTCATACGGAAAAACGGTTGAAAGCAGGGGGATTTCACTTGATGCGTCACATTCAGGCCTTGCCTGATGAACGCAGTCTCATTCCCATTGTAGGCAATCAGGCGCGACGCATATGGGAACTGGCAAATGGTATTGATGAACGGCCTGTGGAAACTGATCGTAAAATACAATCCATTGGGGCAGAGGAAACCTATGAAGAGGACCTCGTCGATGGCAGTGCCGTTGAACTTGAGTTTAGATACTTTGCCAATCGTCTATCAAAGCGGTTACGGAAACGCAATCTTTTGGGGCATACCGTATCGATTAAGGTACGCTATGATGACTACACTACCGTATCGCGGCAGAAACGATTAGATTCACCGTCAGACCATGAGCACGTGTTTTTTGAAACAGCGCTGCTCTTGTGGAATAAGCTCATGCAAGATAAGACGAGTAAACAACCTAAAGGCACTATCTTTATAAATCCACCAGGTCCTATACGTTTGTTAGGTCTTACCGTAAGTGGACTCGATGAAGAGGTACCAATGCAGGATAGCCTCTTTGAGTCGCCCCAGAATGAAAACGAAAATAAGCTGGCTGGTGTACTAGATTCCTTAGAGTCTAAGTTCGGTGAGAATGCTGTTATGAGTGGGGCTCTATGGCAGCGCTTTCACGGAGAAAATGGAGCGCGTAGAAAGAGATCAGAACTTAAGGCTGCAGTAGATGCACAATCTACTAAAGAAAATGAGGCATCTGATACAATATATATAGGTCTTGATTACGATGAGGTAGGGGATAGTAACGAGCACACATAGTCTTACAAAATAGACCTATAAAGTTTATATTGAATACTTTCGCTAATATAAATGTTCATGTTACAATATGGATATAGTGTTTAAAAATTACCGCAAGAGAGGTATAGATATGAGTTTATTTCGTGTAGCCATCCATTATGGCATCAACAGCAACGGCTTCTTGTCCTATGATACAGAAGCAAAAACAGTATCCGTAGAGTTACCTGAACAAGAGTGGGTAGATAAGGTTATCGCTTACTTGAACGATGAACATGCTATCGAGCATGCTACAGGTCTTGATACATATGAACGGTTAACTGTAAAACCATTAGAGTCTTTAGACAATTTCAAATTAGCTTTAACACGCATGTGGGAAGCCATCGATGTACAAGTCGACTGGAGCCGTCCAGCGTAAATAAAATGATACCCCTTCATAGGCCTATTGGTACTATGAAGGGGTTCTCTTATTGTTGCTATGAGATAATGCTATTGTTATGAGATGATGGAGGCATAGCATACTGTAATGTATCAGAAACTAAGGAACTCGATGTATGAAAAAGATAATGATATCCCTTGGATTGCTCATAGTGTTAATCGCTGGATTAATGATGACCTTTTCGCGAGGTTCAGCTGAAAGTCCTACCTTTATGCGTGAAGCATTACCAAAACAGGACGGATTTGCTTCTGCAGGCAATGGTACCACTGGTGGTGCTAATGCCACAGAGCAGAATGTGTTTAAAGTAACAAATAAAAAAGAATTTGTATCAGCTCTTAAGAATAGAAAAAACACTACACCTAAGATTGTACTAGTCTATGGAACTATAGATTTTGATACCGATGATAATGGTAAACCATTGACTATGAAAGACTACATGGTCGATGGCTATGACTTTCAACAATATTTAGAAACTCATAAGCCGCAAAGCACAGCGCCTAAGAGTTTAAAAGATGAGCAAGAAGCAAAGCGTAAGGCATCACAAAAGAATCAAAGTCAGTCTATTACGGTTCATGTACCGTCTAATACAAGCATCATTGGCATGGACAATGCGAAATTAAAGGGTGTAAATTTGGTTCTTGATTCGGATAATGTAATCATACGAAATATACAGTTTGAATCTCCTTATGACTATTTCCCTTCTTGGGATCCTAATGATGGACCAGAGGGCAATTGGAATTCTCAGTATGACAGTATTTCTATAAAAGGTGGTACACACATTTGGATTGATCATTCTTCCTTCCAAGATGGCCCCGAAACAGTAGAAAAATACTTTGGTCGTAAATATGAGCATAGAGATGGATTGGTTGATATTACCAATGAAGCTGACTATATAACGATTTCTTATTCGACGTTTGAAAACCACAATAAAACTATGTTAATTGGTAGTAGTGATTCAAAAATTTCAGATGAAGGAAAATTACATGTAACTTTGCATCATAATTATTTCCATGATGTAGTACAACGCTTACCAAGAGTACGATTTGGCCAGGTTCATGTGTATAATAATTACTTTGCGTCAGATACTACCAATGGTGAATATGCTTATGCTTACGCACTAGGTGTTGGGAAAAACTCCCAAATCTATGCTGAAAACAATGTGGCGGATATAGCAGGTAAAGACTATTCATCATTTGTGAAAGTCTTTGGAGGAAAACAACTTACTACAGTTAATAATATGTTTAACGGACAAATCATTGATACATTTAATGATACGTTAACACCTGTAGATTGGAAACCTGAACTGTTTACTAAAATAGATCCTGTAAATGAAGTAAAAGAAAATGTATTACGTAATGCGGGGGCAAATAAAATTAATAGATGATATATTCTAGTTATATGTATAGATAGCGTATGTAAATGTTTACGCCTAATAATGATGCAAATAGCCTATAGGATTGATTTCCTATAGGCTTTTCTCATGTACTGTTTCTATATGAGAGCATGTATACAAGATTTTGTATTGCATAATCGCCATTTATATGTTACGATTTAATCGTAATAATAAATAATGATTATTAATTGATAATATTTATTGTTTTTTATGTAATAATATGTTTCATACAATTTTTAAGGTCGCATATTATTACTTATTTTTATTCTAAGTAGGAGTTTGTAACATGAGTGATGAAAAGAAATTAACAACAGCCTTTGGCGCTCCTGTACCAGATAATCGCAACTCTGCTACAGCAGGTAAACGTGGTCCTGTATTGATGCAAGATGTTTGGCTCATGGAGAAATTAGCTCATTTTGAGCGCGAAGTGATTCCTGAACGCCGCATGCATGCTAAAGGATCCGGTGCATTTGGTACTTTCACAGTCACTAACGATATTACAAAATATACGAAAGCAAAAATTTTCTCTGAAGTGGGCAAGCAAACGCCATTATTCGTGCGTTTCTCTACAGTTGCCGGTGAACGCGGTGCAGCCGATGCAGAGCGCGATATTCGTGGCTTTGCCGTAAAGTTCTATACGGAAGAAGGGAACTGGGACCTCGTAGGTAACAATACACCTGTATTCTTTATCCGCGATCCATTGCAATTCCCTGATTTGAACCGCGCTGTAAAACGTAATCCACAAACAAACCTTCGCGATGCGACAGCAAACTGGGATTTCTGGACTAGTTTACCAGAAGCAATCCACCAAGTAACAATCGTTATGAGTGACCGTGGTATTCCTAAATCCTACCGCACAATGCATGGTTTTGGTAGCCATACATATAGTCTAATTAATGAAAACGATGAACGTGTATGGGTTAAATTCCATTGGGTTTGTCAACAGCCGATTGAAAATCTTTCCGACGCTGAGGCGGCTAATGTGATAGCTAGTGACCGTGAAAGCCACCAACGTGACCTCTTTGAGGCTATTGAAAGAGGCGATTTTCCTAAATGGAAATTATGCATCCAAGTGATGACCGAAGAACAAGCTAATAACATGCCATACAACCCATTCGACTTAACAAAGGTATGGTATCATGACGAATTCCCATTGATTGAAGTTGGTGTGATGGAACTTAACCGCAACCCAGAAAATTATTTCCAAGATGTAGAACAAGCTGCATTTGCTCCAACAACTATCATTCCCGGCATATCTTTCTCTCCTGATAGAATGCTTCAAGGTCGTTTGTTCTCTTATGCCGATGCGCAACGCTATCGTCTAGGGGCAAATTATTATCAAATCCCTGTTAATGCCGCTAAATGCCCTGTAAACATCTACCATCGTGATGGACAAGGCCGTGTAGATGGTAACCATGGCTCTACTATTGGCTATGCTCCTAATAGCTTCGGTGAATGGGCTGAACAACCACAATTCAAAAACCCTGGTCTAGACGTATCTGGTGCAGCATACCAATACGACTTCTACGAAGATGACTCTGACTTCTACACACAACCAGGTAAATTGTTCCGTCTCATGAGCCCTGAAAAACAGCAAATCTTGTTTGAAAACACAGCAGCAGCTATGGATGGTGTACCTGATTTCATTAAAGAACGCCATGCAAAACATTGCTACCAATGTGATCCAGCTTATGGTGAAGGCGTAGCTAAAGCCTTGGGCATGAACATCGATTTCAGCGATGTAAAATAAACTAATAAATCTCTAAAACTTATAAATCCCTTACAAAACTCTCTTAAACTAAGACGAAGCCCCACCTTGCTATGTAGTTCATAGTAAGGTGGGGCTTTTGTCGTGGTGAGTGTATTTAAATATTGTTAATCAAATTTTTTATTAGTTAGGTCCTGATACATAAGCTTAGCGATTTCATACTGTGGATCGCCGGCTTGTAGTTGGTGTGATGGTAGTTTAAATACAGCTTCAGCTCTTTCCTCTTTCTTGATATCGATACCCTTTACATCTTCGGACCGACTTATGGAAATGGTATGTGTTGTTGGATTTATGAAGTACGCATTTACATCGATGCTGAAAGCTTTGTTTTCGTCTTTTCTCATGATTACACGTAGAATCATAGCTGAAATAGCAGTGGTACCATCTTTTTCACCTAATAGCTGCTTAGATGTATAGTCCACATAATCTGCATAGACATAAATATCGCCAGGTTTAGCCTTGTCATAATCTTGTGTATAGGCCTCTACTAAACGCAAATCGAGTTGTCTACCAAATGGTCTAGAGAACATCTCGCTTTGTAATACGCGTGTTTCGCTTACAGGTGGATAGGATGGTATTGGTGTTAAACCTTTTAGCATATCTGTGCGTGTTTCGTCTTTTCTTTTAGCCTGACGTTCAGCAGTGACCTTGTCTAAGCGTTTACGCTCTTTTAATATGGCTTTTTCTTGTTCTTCTTTAGTTTTGTAAGTTTTTACGGATACAACACGGTTACCAGACATAGTCACTGTTGAATAGATGGGCTTATCTTTAGTAGGTTTTCCCTTAGAAGCATCAAGCGTAGATTGTATCATAGCAGGTGTTGCGCTTTCAATAGATCTTTTTAGCTCTGGAATATTAGAATAATCCATGTCAACCACTGCAGTGTCTGTGCTTTCACTTGGCTGTACAGGTGTAGCCCCGTACGCAGATGATATAGCCAATACAGCTAATAGTGAACTGGTAATAATTGATCGTTTACATACTTTCATTACATATACCTCTTTTTTATAAGAACTCTCTAATACTATCAACAGCTGTATTATAGCATAGTTCTTGTGTAGATAGATTTAAAATACACAGATAGACTATAAATCTATAGAGGACTTTCGTATAACTATGTAGAATTACATTGTGTATTGTATGTATACAGAGAGCACATGTTGATAGGAGGCAATTATGAAACGTAGTAATTTAGCATGGTATGTAGCGGTGGCTTGCCTTGGCGGTAGCCTTTGCGTAGGTTCTGTAGCACAGGCCGACTCTCCGACGACGGTGAAAGCAAATCCTGTAGTTCCTACAGCGATGGTAGCGCAGGTTCAATCAACCCCATCGATTAATAGTACAGCGGCTACGAATACGGTAGCTGCTAATAGTGAGGCCACAAAAGCTGCAGTACCGCTAGATGAGCAGGTAGCATTGAAGCAAAAACAGCAGTACCAAGCTGAAACAGAAACAATGGGGCTCTTATGGATGCGCACCTCTGCAGAGTACAGAGCACTAGCGTATCAAGGGTACAATGTGGCGATAAATCTTGTTAAGATGGCTGTTACTGATCCATCTCATCAAAGAAAACCTCTTGCTATCGTTCTTGATGCGGATGAAACAGTAGTGGATAATACTAAACTGATGGGTGAAAGCGTTGCTAATGGCAATGGTCGCTTCGATGCTCCTTGGTGGCGTCAAGCGGTGCATCAAGGTAAATCGCAAGCCATGCCTGGTGCTGTTGAGTTCCTAAATGAAGTACATAAACAAGGTGTTGAAATATTCTACGTTTCAAACCGCTATGCACCTGTTAACTATGATGCAACAGTACAAAACTTCAAAGAACTGGGATTCCCATCCGTCGATAAAGAACATGTACTACTATTTGAAAAAGACTCAGACAAACAACCTCGTTTTGATGCCATTACTAAGAAGTACGCCGTAATTTTGTATATGGGTGATAATGCCGGTGACTTCCCAATTGGTACAAAAGGTAAGACCTTAGTTGAAAGAAACGCTATCATCGATGAACATAAAGAAGACTTTGGTACTACATTTGTGGTATTCCCAAATCCTGCCTATGGATCCTGGGTCAGTGCATTAGCAAAAGGCTACCAAAACCTAAGCCCAGAAGAACAAAAACAAGTGAATAACCAATACCTACAACAATAAGGACGCCTTGCGTATACTTTATTAAAAACGATATAATAAAGTATACATGCGTCTATAGCTCAGTAGGATAGAGCAGCAGTTTCCTAAACTGCGTGTCACTGGTTCGATTCCGGTTAGGCGCACCAGTATAGAAAAGAAGGTATACAGCTTTTATAAGCCGTATGCCTTCTTTTTTGCATTTTCTTGCATTTCTTATGAGCTAGAATTATAATATTAGAGTAATATTCATATTTTATTCATATTTTGACAATGAATAGTGTATAGAGGGATACAATAAGATTCAGGTTTCATTAGATAGCTTTGAATCTTTTTTAGATTTATTGTTTGTGTTGTCTTAAAAGGGGAAACCAAATGAAAAAAGAATTATTGTTAACGGCTATGATTACCGCAAGTATTACTACAACAGCACTTGCAGCATCCAACTTAGATATTAGTGCTACAACTGCTGCTCCATTAAGCATGAAGAATTCTATTGCTTATGGTGGAAATAACAAAGTTGAGAATGGTATGTTCTCCCCTGTAAATAATATATTGCTCGGTGGTGACAACAATACAGTTCGACCTTCTGCTTCGAATAGTATCACTTCTGGTATGAACAATACTGCATCTGGTCCGGGCAGTATCGTAGCAGGTTGGTATAATACAAACTCTGCTACTCACAGCTTGGTAGTAGGTACTAGCAATACTGTTGGTGGTACTAATAATATCGTAGGCGGCTTTGGCCATGCCAATAATGACAATGCGATTAACTCTTTATTAGTTGGTTCATATAATAGTATTGACGGACATGACTCTGTGGCTTTAGGTAAGAATAATACCATTAAAGGAAATAATGCTTTAGTAGGTGGTACTGGTGCTAAGGTTCAAGGTAATAATTCCATCGCCTTTGGTGATAGTGCTAAAGCAACAAGCGATGATGCGTATGCCATTGGTCGTAAAGCAGAAGCGACTGCTCTAAATACAGTTGCTATCGGTAATAATGCAAAGGCCAATAACATAATGGGCACAGCGATTGGTTATAATGCAAAGGCAAAAAATGACTATGCTACCGCAGTAGGTTATAGTGCAAGTGGTACTGGCAATCAATCCTCTGCGTTTGGATTTAATGCTGAAGCAACTGCTATGAATACAACTGCAGTGGGATCTTATGCAAATGCTAGCGGTTCGTATTCTACAGCATTGGGCTTTAAAACTGCAGCTTCTAATGAGGATTCTGTAGCATTAGGTAACTATTCTACTAGTGCTGGTCAAAGTTCCTTTGCTGCTGGTACATTAGCTAAAGCAGCAGAAAAGGACTCTTTAGCAATCGGTCATAGCGCAACTACAACAAAGGAAAATGGCATCGCTATCGGTACAAATGCAAAAGCTGCCACAGCTAACAGCATTGCCCTAGGTGCTAAGTCTGTTACTGATACAGCTGTATCTACTAGTTCCGGTGTAATTGGAGGCAGAACATATAGTTTTGCAGGTGGAACAGCTGTTGGTACATTGAGCATTGGCGATAGTGGTGCAGAACGCACTATTACAAATGTAGCAGCAGGTCGTGTGTCTGCAACATCTACTGATGCAGTCAATGGATCTCAATTACACGCTATTAAAGATGTTGTAGATAATCATGAAAATCGTATCACTACGATAGAAGGTGATATTAATACGTTAAATAATCGTATTGTTAATGGTGGCGCTAATAGCTTAAATGAAGCTAAATCCTACACTGATCAACAAGTATCTAGCGTAGCAGCGGCTTCTGCAGCACTCGCTGGCTTGCATCCATTAGATTTCGATAAACATGATAAATGGTCCTACTCCGTTGGCTTTGGTAACTATAAAAATGCTAATGCAGCGGCGTTAGGTGCGTTCTATCGCCCTAATAAAAACACAATGTTTAATGCGGCTACTACCGTTGGTAACGGCCGTAATTCTATTAGCTTAGGTGCTAATTTCAAATTTGGTAAAAGCTCTGAAGAGGTAACTACTGAAGACGCTGCACAACTTAAGAAAGATATGAAAGACTTAGCTGAAAAGTATAATGAACTAGCACAAAAATATAGTGAATTAGCAGCTAAATTAGAATCTAAATAATATAATCAAAACTCCTACAAGGTTTCTCTTGTAGGAGTTTTTTTATCCTATGCTTTTATTATAAGTATTCCTTAATAATGATATAATTAAGATATATATTCAGTTACATATTCGGTTACATATTAGTTACATAGTCAGCTAAACATTATATGTAAGCAACAGTATATGGGGGAGAGTGTATATGAGCTTTTACAATTGGATTCAAGAAAAACTATTTGATAATTTCGAAGAATGGCGCTTGAAGAGCCCTGGTTCTAATGGAAACGGTTTTAATATAGTCGGAATAGATAATACCTTAAAGGCTATGCATGATGGATTTTATATGTACATGGAGTTATACCCACCTCATGCCATCGATGGATGTACAGCCATGAAAGCACGTGTAGGTAAAACGCAGGATGCAGTAGATTTATTCTTAGATATAGATGGCAAGACCTATCGTATGGCTGATGTAAGTTATCCTGACGCAGTGAAGATGATGCGGGCTTTTATGAAAAAACGCAGAGTACCTGATTGTAGTTCATGTGTAGAAGCAGTGTATCTAGATATTGATCAGATGCGATCTACATTTACAGAATTAGCAACGTTGTTGCTAGGCGATGCTAAACAAGCTAAATCGTTTATGACCAAGGTAAAGTTGCGCTCCTTGGAAGAATTAGAAGATAGCTGGTGGAACCTCTATGAGAAACTACTCTCTAAAGGATATGCCGTAGAGTTAGACTGTAAATGTGAACTAGAGGATTTTATTTATCATGTACAGAAGTTAATACGTAATAAGTCTTTAGATACTAGAGAAAATCTAACTATTGATACAGCAGCATTAGATGAAGACCAATGTATTATGGACTGGTGTGCACATATTAATGCCACATGGAAAACGCATAAGTTAGTAGATATGGACATAGGAACAGATAGCTTTGTACTTATGGTGCTTTCAAATGAGGAATTTAAAACAGCCAAAGAACTAGCGAAAGAATTATTACATAGAATCGATGTAGCTGAGCGATTATGATGATGTTAGGCTATAGACTAGTTATATATTTGCTTGTATGTGAGATAAATAGGAGAGAGTCATATGAGTATTGTACGTCTACCAGAATATGAAGCAGAGTTTGAATCGGAAGAGTTTGAAATTTATGCATTACCACGCAGTGATGCGAATGGGGCTAGTCCTTATTTAGAGAAGTACCATAGACCACTGGTGGACACCGATGCTATCCTAGATACTCGAACTGGTATGCTTGACCGTAGCGAAGGCATTTTGACGTGGATTATTGAGGGCCTTGACGATAGATGGGGTTATTCTTTTGAGCCCCATGGCGTTTACAAATTGTTGGTTAAGAAAGCAAAGCCTTTAGAGGACTTGGGCTATATGCGTCCTTCTTGGAATAATCGCTATTATGTGCTTGAGGTGTTAGAGGAACATGCTAAACATAGTGAGTTAGAGGCCTTGTCGGCTTATTTGAAAACCCCTAAATACCTTCATACTGATAGGGGTGATTTCCTGTTAAATCGAGAGTATCAATATTACACAGCCAGAATTGATGATTATGCATTCACCCTTGATGTGGATGAGGGTTCTGATGAAAGCTGTACCGTAGCATTGGCTACTTTCAATACAATCGATAATTTCAAAGCATTTGAACAACGAATTAGTACCTATATTAGTGAGACCTTGTTAGAACTCGCTAATTATTGGCTCGACAATGACGACCAAGATCCGATTACGTCAGACGTATTTGCTAAGCGTATTACGATGGGAGAATTGGCGTTTCGCAATGATGGCACCATAGAGGTCTATTATGACGATGACGATATCTTCTGGGGGCACTGCATCATAGCTCATATTGATGCAGATGGAAATCCTACTGATGCGGATATTGCAGGATAATCAATTAATGGAGCATCCTAATGAGAAAATCGGAATTAATGACATTATGGAATGTTGAAAGCTGGTCTGAAGAACCGTATGGCGTTTACTTTGTATCTCGCAGATTGGATACTAATCTTTTAGAGAATGTAGGACAAGCCTTTCAAAAACTTAATATTAGTTGTACCAATTATACTGAGGCTGAGGTGCTTTCATTACCAATGTGGGAGCAATTATATGTTCAATTAGATAAATTAGACCAATTAGCACAGGAACTCATACAACAGGAAGTACCACAAGAAGAGTCTATTGTACTAACCTTAACTGATATAATGCTAGATAAGTCAGGTTGTTACGATGCATTTGCACTAGGCTATGATGTGGGAGAATCCCCGGCAGGGCATCTATATGTTTTAGCTCCTTTTGATGAAAACTTTACGGCTCAACAAGATGTGATATACGAAACCTTATAGAGTTGTTTTAAAGTGGGGATACTGGTGTTGTATTCTCCCTAAAAATATAAGTGATATGCAGGAGAGAGACCATGGAAGATATGTATACATTAGTTAAAGATTTCTTTAGTCATGATATGGATTTAGTTGATTTATTTGATTCTGAAGCTATTATCTGGATTGATTGGCGCGAGGATGACGAAGATGTGGTGAACTATTTCAATGATATGATGGATGAGCCTATCGACATTCAAACCGTTAGTAATGGCAAGTCCTATGGTGACGATATTGTGTTACAAAAGGGCGATAAAGAACTCTTAATTCCTTACGGTGATGAGAAAGAGCGGGATGTAACGATCAAATACTTCAACGAATTTGTTAAACCTGATTATGAGGTACGCTGGTTTACTGAAAGCCTTGGAAACGATACGCTTGGGTTTACCGTGCTTTCAGGGGCAGAATGGGCTAAATTAAACGATGAATTTGGGGCAGATACAGTTCGTTACTATTTTGAACCTATCAATCTTGAAAGTAACATGTTTAATCTTGATATGGACGAAGTATTTGCACTACTGGCATTACGAGAGTCCTAGAGGAGATTCATATGGCAATTGACGGTGTGAAAATCATAGATAGTGATGACGGTCATGATATTTATAATGCCATTGTTGAGCGGTACAAGGATGGCGTCAGTGTTGATACCATAATTTCTGAAATCTTAAGTGAAGAACAAAATTTTTGCATTGATGAGTTTTACACAGAGATTTATTGGACTGCTGTGGCTTATTCGTTGTGGAAGATAGGGCATCTAACAGATGACATTAAACAGAAAGCCTTAGATATAATCGCTCAGGGTCCTCATGAGTTTTGGCTAGAAATCGATGATAAGGCCCTTAAACAGCGTCAAAAGGTATTAGATAAGTTAGCCCTGCAGCTACAGAGCGAAAATCCGAAGCCTGTTAAGGTTCGTAAATCTAAAACGAAGAGAGAACCTCATTTTAAGATGGGGGACGTATTAGCTGTTAAGTTTGAAAACAAGTATGGTGCTATATTCGTCTCTGACGTGGATCAATCGCCGCGGAAAATCGAATATCATTTAGCCTGTACGCGGCTTTTACAAGAAGAAAAACCAACGATGGAGCAATTTTTAAATAGCAAAATCGCATGCCGGAAAGATAATACAAATTTTGGTATCGATACAGATTGTTGGTTTAATCATAAGGACTTAGGCTTGTTACTGGATAATTTGGAAATTATCGGGACAGTTGAACTATATCCGTGTAAATTATGGACACTAGCACCAAGAAGAACGCTTGAGGATATCTATGAGGAGATTACAGACGAGCCAAGAATAGGTAGACTTCGCCTTATAGATACCTATGAATTGGTGAAAGCGGTTATTGAGAAATAATCATTGGCCGAAGGCGTTACTACATGGGCGTATATATAAAGGTATAACTATAATGGATACTGTGACGAAACAATATATAGAAACTGTACAAGTCAGTAATATACCGTGGCACCGGTTAACCACAACCTACGGTCGTGCTACAGACTTTCCTACAGAGCTTGATGTGTTGTGGAATATGGAAAGCATAGAAGCTGTTGATGTGGCTGGTGAGGCGTTAGCACAGAATATTGAGCATCAATCCACATTGTGGCATGCTACACCATTTGCCATGATTTTCTTGCTTCGCATTTTTAAGAACGCTCAGGAAGAGAGAGCTCATAATGAGGTGGCTCAGTATTTAGCAGAACAGTTGATTGAGTTGTTTACTGTGATTGCTGAGTGCATTCGAGATGGTCTTATGTTAGAGCATGCAGATCCATTGCCGAACTTTGAAGATATGCTCAACGAAGAATACCTTTGGTCGGAAGAATACGATGAAGATGAAGACGTTCTTAGATATGAGGAAGAGGACGTATTCCCTGATGATTTATTCTTTAGCTTTTATTATTACTCCTTGCAAGTGCTTTTGTTAGCTATTCCGCTATTAGATACATCTAATGAAGGAGAGGCTAAATTGCTAGGAATAATTTCTGCTAATAGGAGCGTGTAAGATGGGTTATTTAGATATATTGCGAAATGATGCCAAGTTAGCTGAAGATTTTGATACGATATTTGATTTTCGCTTGTTAGATGCGTTGGAGGAACGAGATACGGCTGAAGGTCGCTGCACGTTCTCTGTGCCCGGTATGGCATTTGCTGTAGATGGCGCTGGCGGTGAATATCATCTATTGGAGGACGAATCTATTGGTTATTGGAGTAGCGAGGGTGCTGCTGGCCGTTTGGCTGAAAGTATGGATGATTTATTTCACTTAATCGTTTTTAGTATTTGTTGGCATGATTACTGTGACTCAAGTAAGTATTCTGATGCGGCTGTACTTGAAGAATATGGTCAGAATAAGCAGTCTCATATTATCTCTTATTCGCCAATGGAACTATGGGAACCCATTGTGAAAGCTTTACATATGCCAATAGACATGAGACTTTTACCTGTTTTACAGAAATTCTATGACGTGGCGCATCGTGAACCTGTATATGTATGCTATTTCCATGAAGATGATGGAACCGTTACAGAATCGGAAAATTTATTTTTCTAATGGTTAGAAGAATTTATGAAAGGATTAAATTATGGGACTAATTGCAAATTATAGCTGTTTAAGCGATGCGAATTTAAAAGAGCTCAAAGCTATGGGATCAGAAGAAGAGGAAATTCTTGAAAGCGTTGAAGAGTGGAATGACGATGATGAATTATTGCTCGATATCGACAAGATGTGGGATGTACTTCACTTTGTGCTAACTGGCGTAAGCACTGACCATAAGGATGATAATAATCCTCTTAGTCAAGCTGTGCTTGGCATAACAGCTGTAGAAGAACTATCGGATTATTTGGCGTATACTGAACATGATAAATTAGCAGATATCGTGGCGGCTCTAGAGCAGTTTGATATGGAAGAAGCACTAGAATCCTTTGATATGGCAGCTTGCAAAGAGGCAGAGTTATATCCAAATATTTGGGATTACGATGAGGAAGAGGAAGAAATCAAAGACGAACTTCTTCATGATTTCGAGCAGATGAAGGTGTTCTATAAAAAAGTGCTAGAAGCGAAGGGGCATGTGCTCGTATCAATTTGTTAGGCCCGTTATAATCTGTTGGACATGGCTCTGGTTATAGATAAACTAATTATAGGACTGACGAAGATGAGGAATTGTAAATGGCAGTGTTAACAGAAAAGCAAATTAAATATGGCTTTGACTACTATCATAAGGATGAGAAACAACTAAAATCTGTAGTTGAGGTTTCTGAATATGATGGTGAAGACAAGCTGATGATTAATTGCACACAGTTAGATGAAGGGTATTCTGCTAAAGATAAGAAACGCATTTTACAGGAGTGGTGTGATTTTTTAGTTGAACATCCAGATACTTTTACGGAACTCATGTTTTGTACAAGAATGCCACAGGAGTTATTTGATGCGGTGTGTGCCCAGCGTAGACTTAAAAGGTTACATATAAAATGGGGTGTTTATCCAGATATTTCAAAATTACAGAACTTACAAGAACTAGAATATCTACACATTGGGTCCGGAAGAAGTGTATCGAGCTTAGAGCCTATTTCAAGATTAGTAAATTTAGTAGCGCTGTCGATTGAAAACTTTCAACAAATTGATGATTATGCGCCATTAGCTAATCTAAAATATCTTGAAAGTCTCGCCTTAGAAGGTGACTTTGCCGCTCCTAAAATTCTTAAGGTTCAATCCTTAGAATTTTTACGCCATATGAAACAGTTGCGCTTTTTTAGCTTTTTAACGGCAAAGATGATAGATAAAGACTACTCTCCCATTTTAGAACTTAATAATCTAGAACATCTTACGTTAAAATCTTGTAAAGAGGTTAAGCAGTTGTATCCTCAATTTGTTAAACTACCAAAATTAAAATATGGCACAGTTTTAGAACGACCAGAATTATATGAGCAATAAGGCTTGAGATATAAGTCATGAGCTATAACTTATAAGACATAAAAGGAAGTAATCATAATGGACAAAGCGCGTAAAAAGGAATTATTGAAAGACTATAAAGCTAAAGAAAAACAGAATTTTAAAGATAGCTTACCTATGGACGAAGAGTTGTTTTGGAATCTCTTTGACTATGTAGACGAGAAATTAGAAACAAATGACGGTTGCGATCATAGTCTGACTTTCACAAGAGAGTTTTTGGAAAAACAAAAGGTAGATGTTGAAAGCGTACTAGACTGGATTATCAACGAAGGTGGCGGTTGTGATTGTGAGGTTCTCTACAATGTAGAGGAACGTTTTGAAGAGTTCGGTTAATAGTATTTTCTATAGTTAACTCCTTTTATTTGCAGGCGTTATTATAAAGGTATATAGTATAGGCATGTGATGGATATAATCACATGTCTATTTTTTATAAGGAGGACGCTATGCAACACGTTCAAACCCGCAGTACTACGTCCGCGTTAGTACTCACAGCCGTATTGATTGCCCTCGCAACACTGTTTACCATGTACACGAAAATTCCAGTACCTGGCATTCGCGGCTATTTCAATGTTGGAGATGTCGTTATTATGACGTCAGCTCTATTATTAGGTCGAAAATATGGCGCCTATATTGGTGCTATCGGCTCTGCGTTAGCTGATCTATTCCTCGGCTACGCAGTCTTTGTACCAATCACCTTCGTGGTGAAAGGCATTGAAGGCTATCTTGTGGGTACTGTCTATAACCATAAGACAACTACCTCTGCCTTGGTGGCAACTGTCGTAGGTGGTGTTATCATCGTAGCAGGCTACTTTATCGCCGAATACTTTGTATTCGATCCAGGTGTAGCCATTGCTAGTATTGTGACCAATACCATTCAAGCCGTTATGAGCGTTATTATTAGCATGATTTTATATGCTATCTTGCGTAAACGTTTGAGGTAGTAAATTGACAGTCTCTAGAATTCAGACTATACTATAAGTACAAAAGAGCCAGTTAACGTGTTCTAGGCGTTAGGCTCATCAAAGAATTACGAATTTGATAAACCTAACGTGTCTAAGTATTGCAGTACTTAGTCTTAAACGTTAGGTTTATCTTATTTTATAATCAAATAACTGATTATTTCTTAAGAATTAACACTACGAGGGTAGCGAATAAAATCATTAATGATAATGCTTCGTATACAGTCATAATGTCACCTCCCTCGAAAAGACGGAGATGAACCTAACTCACGTTAATGGCTCTTTCGTTATTAGTATATAGCGGATTTTGAATATTGAAAAATACGAATTAATTTCGTACAACTTTTACACAAATATAAGGGAGACTTTATCAAAAGTCTCCCTTTGTTAGAAATAAATAGATTAATATTTATTAATAGATTTTTATTGCTGCCTTTCCTTAATTACAGTATGTTTCGTTCTTCAAAGACCGCTTTTACTGTAAATAGTGCATTCAGTACGCGTGGAAATCCCGCATAGGGGATGCAATGTGTGCAGACCTCTACGATTTGTTCTGGTGCGATACCGACATTGAGTGCCGCATTGGTGTGTACTTTCAGCTGAGCCTCGCAACCGCCCAGCGTTAAAAGGGATGCGAGTGTAATCAGTTCTCGTTCCTTGAAATCCAGATTGGGGCGTGTATAGATGTCGCCGAACAGCTCGACCAATAAATCGGCTATGGCCGGTGAAATTTCTTGAATTGTGTTATACACCTCCTCGCCGTGCATCCCGTCAATTTGTTTCAATGTGTTCATACCGATGTTAAAACGTGTTTCTTTCATAAGTATTACCTCCGTCTAGACGTATGATATATGCTCGAGTATACTTGAGGTCAAGGTGGTGAAAGTATGAAAATTGGTGAATTTTCAAAATTGGTAGGACTGTCCATTTCTACATTGCGATATTATGAGGATCAAGGTTTCCTGCATATCGAGCGACAGAATGGCATTCGCAATTATCATGTGGAGGATGTGGGCTTTGTGCAGTTTATTAAACGTTTGAAAGATATGGGAATGCCGCTTGCGAATATTAAGCGATATGCAGATTTACGATATGCTGGATCTCATACGGTCAATGAAAGAATGACACTGTTGCAAGAACACTATCGATTTATTGATGCCGAAATCAAACGATTGGAAGGTTATAGGAATAATCTAGAAGATAAATTGAAGTTGTATGAAACTGTAATAAAGAAAAATGAGATTGATTAGGTTCTTTATTGTAGATATTATATAGTCTTTGCATCAATAGGGAGCCAATGGTCATTATATCAATATAGAGCTCGACTTCTAAGGTATGGTATAATACTTTCATTATGTAGTGAGAAAAGGAGATCTAAATGGCAAATTTACCTAACTGCCCTAAGTGCGGCGACGAGTACACATACGAAGATGGTCATATGTTTATCTGCCCTATGTGTGGCAATGAATGGACAGCGGCTGACGCGCAAGCTGCAGCTGAAGCAGGTATCATTCGCGATGCTAACGGCAACGAATTAGCTGATGGCGATACTGTTGTTGTTGTAAAAGAC
>URPT01000021.1 GCA_900549845.1 uncultured Veillonella sp.
AAACGCCGAAAGTACTTGGCTGGAGACGGCCTGGGAGGATAGGAAGCCGCTGATTGACTAAAAGAAAAAGGTCTACCTAAAGGTAGGCCTTTTTCTTTTTGCTAGTCTTCGACTAGCTAACCCTACTAGAGCCGCCTCCAGCCAAGGTTGTACAAGTAATATCTATGTGTATTTATCAATACGGACGGAGTGGGAAGCCTAGGGCAATAGGGCGTAAAGGAGCGCAGCGACGCATACGTCCATTGCATCAGGTTCGACGAAGCCCTTAAGGTATAGAGTTTAATTTAGTTCATAGTCTTAACTACTGCCATGGGCGAGTGTGATAGTAAGCCGCGGCTAGTGGTAGATATAAACCCTATCTAACCGATACCGCGGTGCGTAGCACTTATGGTATCGCACCGTAAATCAGTTGAGTAAATTCAGATATATGTAAATAAATAGCATTATATAGGCACAACGTGCCAATGTTACCGAACAGTAAACCCGTTGAGTTACTTTAAATGTATGTAAATAACAAGCCCCGTGATCATAAAATCACAGGGCTTATTTATAACTTATATTATTAATTATATATACAAAAAAAGAGCCGCCTAAGCAGCTCTAGGTTTATTATTCTACACCAACCATTACGCTAGTGGATTTGATAACAGCGACAACTTCTTTGCCAACTGCTAAGCCTAATTCTTTAACGGATTGAATAGTAATGTCAGCAGTAACAATATTATTATTACCTACGTTGATTTTTACGATTGCATTTACAGCGCCTTCTTGGATCTCAACGATAGTACCTTTTAATTGATTTCTTGCACTTAATTTCATGGATATCTCCTTAAAAAACAATACAAAAAGTATATATATTATAATATTTTGCATATAATTTGTGATATACATTACATCACAAATTATATGGAGCGGGCGAAGGGAATCGAACCCTCCTCTCAAGCTTGGGAAGCTCGCATTCTACCGATGAACTACGCCCGCAGGATGTACATATTGTATCATATATGTATCTATACATTCAAGTAAAGTTAGTCGTCATGAATATACCTATAGTGGTAGTTGTATTGTATTGTTATAACAATAGAGGTATAAAGTAATAGAAAAGGAGGCATATGTATGTCAAAGATTTATAAAATCCATAAATGGTTATCTATAATATCTGTAGTGTTTTTCTTAATGTTTTGTATTACTGGGCTTATCCTTATGTTTAGGACTGAGTTAAATGCATGGGCTCAAGGAGGAACACACAATACTTCATCATCTATGGCTATGAGTCAACAAGAAATGTCAATTTTTAATTATGCTGATGAAGGAGCTTCATTAGTTAAGCAAACCTATCCATCTAAGGATATTTTAAATATTTCTCCTGCTATGGGGGCTGGACATATTTTACGTTATCGTATTATTGATTCAGCTGCTACCATAGCTCCTCCAGCACGTATGGGAATGGGTGGTGACTATGCATTATATAATCCTAATACGAAAGCTCTCATTACTACGCATCATGAAACATCTGCTCATCCTTGGGTGCGCAGTATATTACATACTCTTCATCAACTACATACGCGATTAGATCTCGGAAAAACTGGGATTTATATTGTAACAATTTTATCTTTTTTATGTGCTTTATCGATTATTTCTGGTATTTTCTTATATGGTCCATTTCGTAAAAGTTTTGCAAAATCTGCAGTATTGTCAAATCATATGAAATTAAGTTCATTGCATCGAGAGTTTGCAATGGTTGCTACTGTATGGGGATTTATCTTATGTATTACAGGTGTATGGATAGGTGGATTTTTTATTGCCAATGACAGCTATAATGCAGATGTACTACATACTGCAAAGCAAGAGCTTTCATCGGATCAATCCGAAATTTTACAACCATCTGAAGCTATTTCTCGCATTATGAAAGCTTATCCAGATCGTCAGCTTATATCTATTGATTATCCATCCAAATTTAATGACCATCACTATGCATTTTATTTAGGTGCTGAAAATGATGATGATCCTGCTATGTTTTTGGGACAGCCTGTCTATGCTAATTTACATGCTGATTCTGCTAAGGATATGTATTCTACAAAAACAATACCATGGTATTTTACTGGTATGACTACAATGATTAATCTCCATATTCATAATCATAATACAATGGTGCTTAAAATATTATGGGCCATCTGGGATATAGTTCTTATTATAGGTATTATAACAGGCATTATGATGACTATTATAAAGAAATTTGTTAAATCTCGTGCTATGGAATCTAGAGCACCCGTTGAGATACAACATGTTTGGCGTAAACCTATCCTTTATAGTATTTTAGTTCTCCTAGGTTTTATTGTGCCTCTTTGGTCTAATCCAATCACAAATAGTATAGCTGCCATTTGTTTAAGCATTCCACTTATTGGATTCTTAATTTCTCTGATCAGAGGGAATAATTATTAATCAGTATTTTATTAGCTTGCTCCATAAGTATAAGTATGTCGCAAATGTTTGATTACTCTAGACTTAATCCGCATGGTTCATCATTAGTTTATTGATTATTTTCGAAGTGAAATGATATAATAAATTTAAATAAATAGTTTTTATGTATAAAATTCTGTATTTATATTTATAATTGAGAAAGTGGTAGTTACTATGAATTATATAAAAGCATTTATTCAGTCTGAATCATCTGGCGGTATTATGCTCTTACTTGCCGCTATTCTTGGTGTTATTACAGCAAATTCTTTTCTAGCAGAACAGTATTTCGCCTTAATGCATGTGTATTGGGGACCTATGGATATACTGGAATGGGTTAATGATGGGTTAATGGCACTCTTTTTCCTATATGTAGGGCTAGAGATTAAATCAGAAATGATTTCTGGCGAATTGAATACAAATTCAAAAAGAGTATTACCACTCTTAGCTGCTTTTGCAGGTGTTGTTACACCTGCTTTAGTATATTTCTTAATTGCTGGTTCTGTCCCTGAGTATACCCATGGATGGGGGATTCCAACAGCTACAGATATTGCATTTGCCATAGGTGTTATTATGATGCTTGGTAAACGTGTATCTCAAGCTATGAAAGCTTTTCTTTCTGCCTTAGCTGTTATTGATGATTTAATTGCTATTATCGTTATAGCTATCTTCTACGGTGCCGGCGTAGATTTCCCGTATTTGATTGGTGCCGCTATCGTAACAGGCGCATTGTGGTATACTAATAAACAGGGGTATGTGAGACCTGTATTATATGGTGTATTGGGTGCAGTTCTTTGGTATTTTGTATTAAAGTCTGGCGTTCATGCAACTATTGCTGGGGTTGTCTTAGCTATGACGATTCCTGCAACAGGTAAACTTGATGGTGAAACAGTATATCCTATGCATAAATGGGCAGATAAACTGAAGCATTGGGTTAATTTTTTAATTATTCCTTTATTTAGTTTCTTAAATGCAGGGGTATCCTTTGCTGATGTTTCTGTAGATCATTTATTCCATCCTGTTGTACTAGGCGTTTCATTAGGCCTTATTTTAGGTAAACAGTTTGGTATTTTCTCTGCAGTTTTCGTTTTAGTTAAATCTAAGATTATCAAGATGCCTACTAATACAACATGGCCAGAGGTTTATGGTACTGCCATCGTTTGTGGTATTGGTTTTACTATGAGCTTATTTGTAGCTACATTGGCATTTCCACCTGGTGTCAATCAAGAAATGGCTAAAATTGGTATCTTTATAGGTTCTATTATTTCTGGTTTATTAGGTGCTATAGTTTTAATTTTGGCATATAAAATAAGAACTTTTAAGCATAAATAATGAACGTATTATATTAGGAAGGAATCATATGGAACGGATATTTGTATTTTTACGTTCTCCTGGTTCGGCGACTGCTGTTCTACTAGGAGCTACACTTATTGCATTAATCGTAGCAAACTCTCCATTGGCGACACAGTATATGTCACTTGTTAATTTGAAACTAGGTCCACTAACAACTATGGAGTGGGTAAATGATGCATTAATGGCGATTTTCTTCCTCTTTGTTGGGTTAGAAGTAAAGCGTGAATTGGTAAGTGGCGAGCTTAATACGAATGCAAAGCGTATTATGCCAGGTATTGCTGCATTATTTGGTGTGTTAGTACCTGCTATTATTTATTATCTTATTGCAGGCTCTAGTGAAGTGTATGTTCATGGTTGGGCTATTCCAACAGCGACAGACATTGCTTTTGCTATAGGTGTTATAACTGCATTGGGATCTAGAGTTCCTAACTCTATGAAGGTCTTTTTGACCGCCTTAGCTGTTATTGATGATTTGATTGCTATTATCGTTATTGCTATATTCTATGCATCAAATCTGAATCTTTTCTATTTATTTGGTGCCGTTGTTGTAACGGGTTTATTGATTTACTGTAATCGGTCTGGTTATGTTAGATCTTTATCCTATATCATTCTTGGTTTGATTCTATGGTATTGTATACTTCGCTCTGGATTACATGCTACTATGGCCGGTGTAATCTTGGCGATGACAATTCCAGAACGCGGTAAGATTGGTCGTAAATATGTTAGACCAATGCAACATTGGGAACATTATTTATCTAACTGGGTAAGCTTTGTGATTGTTCCTATTTTTGCTTTCTTTAATGCCGGTGTAAGTCTTGCTGGATTCGGTGTAGCAGATTTAACACATCCTGTTGTTTTAGGTGTTGCACTAGGCCTTATTTTAGGTAAACAAATCGGTATCTTTGGTGCTATGTTTGGGATGATCAAGTTAGGTATTGTACCTATGCCAGCAGAAGCTAACTGGAAATTTATTTATGGTACCTCCATTGTATGTGGTATTGGTTTTACTATGAGTATATTTGTTTCTGTTTTAGCTTTTGATCCAGGTCATGCTCAAGAGATGGCTAAGGGTGGCGTATTAATAGGTTCCATCATTTCTGCCGTTATTGGCTATATTTACTTACGCATTATTGGTGCTAAGCGTAAGGAATGCCATATAGGTGTATATCATAACTGCTAAAATTAAATAGTTATTATAAAAGTCTCCATTATTGACTGTCTATAAAATCAAAACATAAAAACTTTACTTGATTAGGCAGACTTTAATGGAGATTTTTCATTGCTATACTATATTTCTATGATATATATGTAGTACTAGATTTGAGATATAGTTAAAAACGTGCATTATATATGCATTTTTTGTATTGCTATCTCAATATGGTTTATAGATTATTTAAAACTGTATAGTATACTACTGATGTAAGGTGAGGTGTATATGGTTAAGAAAATAATTATCGCATGTACGCTTGTTTGTATGACTACAATGGTATCTTCCGTATCATTGGCAAAAACGATTGATCGGGGACAACGGGGGCACCATGTTAGCAAGGTGCAAACCATGTTAAAGCATCAAGGTTTTTTACATGATTCTGTAGATGGTATTTACGGTCATAATACGGAACAAGCTGTACGGAAATTTCAAAAGTCAAAGGGACTCGCTGTAGATGGTCGCGTTGGTCCTAGTACGATGAATGCTTTAGAAAAGATGGAGACTCGTTATGGTGGACATGGTACAGAATTAAGTCATAATGGTGTACCAAATAAATACTCTCGCGTTTTAACTATGCAAGCTAGTGCTTATTCTGCTCAAGATCCTGGCAATGGTAATTATACGGCTACAGGTAGTCGCTTAAAGAAGGGCATCGTATCTGTAGATCCAAAATTAATTCCATTAGGTACGCGATTATACATTGAAGGTTATGGTTATGCTGTAGCTGATGATGTTGGTGGCGCTATCAAAGGTCATAGAATTGACTTAGCTTATGATTCTCGTTCTGAAGCATTGCAGTTTGGTCGTCAAACTGTGAAGGTTTACGTTTTATAATAAAAACTCTCTAGTACATATAATAGTGTAATAGACTATAAGGTCTAAACTTACAGTATTATATGAGGACTAGAGAGTTTTTATTTTGCCGAATTATAGTGTTTCTATAACCTCGAATATTCGGAAATTATGGTATAATAAATATAGATATATTTGAAATAACTCATGACATTTGTTACATGAGTGTAATTAATAGTTATATGATGAATGGTAAAGGAAATTTTATGGATAAAGTACGGCGCGTGGAACGCATGGTGGCAATGACTAAATTGTTAGTTGATTCACCGCAAAAATTGATTCCTTTAAATTATTTCTGTGATTTCTTTGGCATGGCAAAGTCTACGGTTAGTGAAGACTTAACCTGTGTGAGACAGTCTATGGAGCATTTTCAGCTTGGTACATTAGAAACCGTAGCTGGCGTAGCAGGCGGAGTGCGTTTCATTCCTCATCGTAAGGGTGCTCAAGCTAATGATATTTTACGAGATGTGCAAACTCGCTTGATGGAGCCAGATCGTATCATTCCTGGTGGGTTTATTTACATGTCTGATATTTTATATGATTGGCATGTAATGACACGCCTTGGGGAAATTATTATGACCCGCTTTATGGACCGCAACCCTGATTATATTCTGACCGTTGAAACAAAGGGGATTCCGTTAGCTGTCATGGTAGCACGAGCTTTCAACAAACCTCTCGTCATTGCTCGTCGTGATAGTAAGGTAACAGAAGGGTCCGCTATTAGTATTAACTATGTAACAGGATCTTCTGGTCGTATTCAAACGATGACGCTTACGAAGAGAGCTATTCCTCCAAATGCTAGGGTTTTAATTATCGATGATTTTATGAAAGCAGGGGGCACAGCAAAAGGTCTTAAAGAACTTGTTTTAGAAATGAGTGGTGTCGTTGTTGGGACCGGTGTTCTTGTAGCAACGGCAGAGCCAAATCCAAAATTAATCGATGATTATGAATCATTATTTACGTTCTATGGTATTGATGAAAATACAAAGAAAATTAACATAGAACCAGTATTTGATGAAGAATAAACAATTAATATTAGATACATTATAGTTAGATATAATGACTTTATATCGCATATTGGACAATGGGCTAATATGATGTAAGTACTATTAAAAAGTCAGATATATGAGAAATAATAGATAGGAGATTACTATGAATATTGCAAGCCTTATTTTAGCTGCTGGTAAGGGCACGCGCATGAAGTCTAAATTACCAAAGGTATTGCACAAGGTAGGCGGCAAGGCTATGGTGGAACGCGTTCTGGAAACAGTTCAGTCTATCGGCACAAATCGTGATGTGGTTATCGTAGGCTTTGGCGGTGATGCTGTTCAAAATTACTTGGGTGACCGCGCTGAATTTGTTCGCCAAGAAGAACAAAATGGTACTGGGCATGCTGTAAAAATGGCTCAACCAGTACTTGGCGATTATGATGGTACTATCTTATTACTTTGTGGTGATACACCACTTGTAACAAAAGAAAGTTTAGAAGCACTTTTAGAAGAGCATAAAAACTCTGGTGCAACAGCGACAATTTTAACTGCTCATATGCCGGACCCAACAGGTTATGGCCGTATTATTCGCAATGAAGATGGTTCTGTAGTTCGCATCGTAGAGCAAAAAGATGGTAAACCAGAGGAACTAGCTGTTCAAGAAGTTAATACAGGGATGTATGCTTTTGATAGTAAAAAACTATGGCCTTGCTTAGACCAATTATCTGATGATAATGCACAAGGTGAATTGTATATCACAGATGTAGTTGGTATTCTTGTAAATGGTGGCGACAAGGTAAGCGCGTATATGACAAAGGACTTTGAAGAGTCTCTAGGCGTCAACTCTCGCTTGCAATTAGCCGAAGCTGAGTCTATTTTAAAACACCGTAAAAATGTTGAATTAATGACAGCTGGTGTTACTATTATTGATCCTGCCAATACCTATGTAGCTCCAGAGGTAACAGTAGGGGCCGATACAATCTTGCACCCTGGTACAATCCTCGAAGGAAATACTGTCATTGGTGAGCGCTGTGAAATTGGTCCACATACTCGTTTGACGAATGTAAAAGTAGGTAATGATACGATTATTCACTTCACATATGGTCATGACTGCGAAGTAAAAGACGGTGTAGATGTAGGTCCATATGTTCACTTGCGCCCTAATACCGTGCTTGGTAACAAGGTTCATGTAGGTAACTTCGTAGAGGTTAAAAACTCCAATGTTGGGGAAGGTACTAAGTTCCCACATCTTTCCTACATCGGCGACAGCGACGTAGGCTCTGGTGTTAATATTGGCTGCGGTACGATTACTGTAAACTATGATGGTAAAGTTAAACATCGTACTACAATTGGCGATGGCGCTTTCGTAGGCTGTAATAGTAATTTAGTAGCGCCTGTAACAGTAGGTAATTATAGCTATGTAGGTGCCGGTTCTACCATTACTAAAAATGTACCAGATAAGGCGTTAGCCGTAGGCCGTAGCAAGCAAATTGTAAAAGAAAATTGGGTAACTGATGATACTTTCAAAAAGAAATAAAAAAATATTATAATTTTTTAACACATTTAGGGCAAAATAGTATACAATAAAAAGGCAATAGTGTGTATCTGTAATGGATGATTATGGATAAGTAACCAGTATAGGAACAAATGAAAGGGTAACAAAATGGCATTTGAAGACGGCAAAAAACTTAAAATTTTCACAGGTAATGCGAATCCTGCATTGGCAAAAGAAATTTGTGATTATTTAGGGTTGCCTTTAGGTGAAGCATTTGTAGGTCGTTTTAATAATGGCGAAGTACAAATTATGATTGATGAAAGCGTACGTGGCAAAGATGTATTTATCATTCAACCAACTAGCTATCCTGTAAACGACAATTTGATGGAATTAATGGTTATGGCTGATGCGTTGAAACGCGCTTCTGCACGCCATATTACTGCTGTAGTACCTTACTATGGCTATGCTCGCCAAGACCGTAAGACTCGTGGTCGTGAACCAATTACTGCAAAATTAGTAGCAAACTTGATGCAAACTTCTGGTATTACACGTCTTGTAACAATTGACTTGCATGCAGGTCAAATCCAAGGCTTCTTTGATGTGCCAGTAGATCATTTATATGGTGCATCCATTTTAGCTAAATACATTAATGAAAAAAATCTTGAAGATGTGATTGTTGTATCTCCAGACCTTGGCGGTGTAACTCGTGCTCGTGATTTGGCTGACCGCATCGGTGCGCCAATCGCAATTATCGAGAAAAAACGTCCTGAACCAGGCGTAGCTAAAGTTATGAATCTTATTGGCGATGTAAAAGGTAAAAACTGCATCATCGTTGACGATATTGTAGATACAGCAGGTTCCCTTGTAGAAGGCGCTAAAGCATTAGAAGAATTTGGTGCAAAATCTGTTATGGCTGCTGTTACCCATGCTGTATTAACAGATCCAGCAAGTGAACGCATTGCAAACTCTAACATTAAAGAGCTAATCGTAACAAACACAATGCCATTACCAGAAAATTGCAAATTAGACAATGTAACGCAATTATCTGTAGCTCCATTATTGGGCGAAGCAATTATGCGTATCTTTCATGAAGTTTCAGTAAGTAATTTATTTGATAAATAATAGGTGATTCTTGAAATTAGTAGTAGGCCTTGGTAATCCAGGCAAGCAATATGAAGCGACAAAACATAATATTGGATTTATGGTTATCGATGCCATTGCCGATAGCGTACCTCACACGCCTTGGAAAGAGGAACAACGTGCAGAGGTGTGCAGTATTACTGTAGATGGTGAGAAGGTATTGCTTGTAAAGCCACAAACATTTATGAATGCCAGTGGTGAATCTGTAGGTCCGTTGATGCGGTATTATAAGATTGACCCATCTGACGTGTATTGCATTTATGATGATATGGATTTACCGGTAGGCAAATTACGTATTCGACCAAATGGTAGTTCTGGTGGGCATAATGGGATTAAATCCTTAATCTCCCATATAGGCACAGAAAACTTTCCGCGTTTCCGCGTAGGCATTGGCCGTCCATTACCACAATGGACTGTCATTGATCATGTGTTAGCACCATTTAGTGAAGAATCACAAGAGAAAGTACAAAAGGGTATCAAGAATACTGTGAAAGCTGTATTAGGTACTTTAGAGGTGGGCATCGATAAAGGGATGAATCAGTTCAATCCTAAGCGTCGTCCGCAACGATAAATAACATGCATAAGGGCATGAGTCTCATTGAGATTCATGCCTTTTTTACGAGGTAAATATGAGTAATCAAGAAAGAATGCCTTTTGTAGAGGCCTTAGAATCATATAAAAAACAACATTTTGTCCCTTTTCATACACCAGGCCATAAGATTGGTGTAGAAGCACCTCAACTACTAAAAGACTGGATGGGACCGGCACTACCCTATGACTTAGGTGTTATGTATGCCTTAGATGATTTACATGAACCTGAAGGGGAATTAAAAGAGGCTCAGGACTTAACAGCACGGTTATATGGAGCTGATCATTGTTGGTTCTCCATTAATGGTACTACTGCTTTGATTGAAGCGATGATTATGGGCACTGTAGGTCCTGATGAAACGATTATTATTCCTCGAGAAGCACATCGTTCCGTTATTAGTGGCTTAGTGTTATCTGGCGCCAAGCCGGTCTATATGGATTGTCAATTTGATGAGCGTTGGGGTATTCCTTTAGGTGTATCGTTAGATGATGTCGTTAAAACCATGGATGCACATCCAGAAGCAAAGGCTATCCTCTTGGTGTATCCAAACTATTATGGTGTAGGTGTCGATATTGTAAATATTGTGAAAGAAGCGCATAAACGAGGTATGATTGTTCTTGTTGATGAAGCGCACGGCCCTCATTTACCATTTTCAAATACATTACCTATCGAGGCCATTGTAGCAGGTGCAGACTTAGTGGCACAGAGCACGCATAAATCGGTAGGCTCATTAACACAAACATCGTGGCTATTAGGGCAAGGTGAAAGAATTAATAAACGTCGCATTACACAAATGCATCAAATGTTACAAAGTACAAGTCCAAATTATATCTTTTTGGCATCCTTAGATATGGCGCGTCATCAATTGGCTACAGTAGGTGAAGACCTAATTCGTCGAACCGTGGAATTGAGCTTATATTTACGTAGTGAATTACATAAGATTTCTGGTATTACTACTATGGAATACAGAGACATAGAAGATCGAGTGGTAAACTATGACTGTACCAAGGTACTCATCGATGCTAAAGAACTAGGTCTTACAGGTGTTGCATTTGAACGGATGTTACGAGAACATCGTATTGAGGTGGAGTTAGTACAAGCTCATCATGTACTAGTACTCATTACCATTGGCGATACAAAAGAGTCAATAACTGCTCTTATTCAAGCAGTACGGTCTATCAGCGATACGGTGTTAAGTACATCTCATGAATCAAATGATACGAAGGATGAGAATTTGCAAAACCTTAGCAAAGATTCAGCTTTATTGCCTGAGCCTATTGTAAGAGTAACGCCTCGTAATGCTATGTATGCCAATCGGGAGCAAGTACGGTTACAAGACGCACTTCATCGTATAGCAGGTGAGACAATTGCTTATTATCCTCCAGGGATTCCTTGTGTAGCAGTAGGTGAAGTGATTAGTGAGTCTGTGTTACAATATATAGAGAATCGTAAGGCTCTAGGTTATGTACCGAATGGGGCTGATGATATGACATTGGAAACAATTTGGGTGTTACAGGAGTAATTATGGGGACTTTAATCATACTAGAAGGTGGAGATGGCAGCGGTAAGGCTACACAAACTAAACTATTAGTAGAGCGATTAACCAAGGAGGGGCATGCAGTTAAATCTGTAAGCTTCCCAAACTATGATAGTGGCGCTGCTATGCCTATTAAAATGTATTTAGCCGGTGAATTTGGCAAAGATGTACATGATGTAAATCCTTATGTGGCAAGCTCCATGTACGCTATCGATCGATTTGCTTCCTTTAGAACTGATTGGGAAGAGTTCTATAAGAATGGGGGCATCATCATTGCTGATCGTTATACGACGTCTAATATGGTGCACCAAATGGTAAAATACGATGACCCAAAGGAACGTACTGCATTTTTAGATTGGCTTGAAGACTTTGAGTTTAAAAAGTTTGGATTGCCTACACCTGATGTGGTATGTCTATTAGATATGCCTCTTGAAGTGAGTGAAGCCCTTATGGCGGAGCGCACTGGTAAAACAGGAGGCAATACTGGTGATATTCACGAAGGAAATCATCAGTACTTAGTAGCTGTTCACGATGCCTATGAAGAGCTAGTAGAACGCTACCAATGGCACCGAATACCTTGTGCTAATAAAGATGAATTTAGTCAGTATACGTTGCGCACCATTGAGGAAATTCATAACGATGTATATCAAGCAGTAGTAAATCTACTGCCTTAAGATAGGGCGACTCTTTTAAAAGTCGCCTTTTTCTTATATAATATTAATATTGAGCATGTATTGATAGGAGGAGCTATGACATATTTTGATTCTATAATTGGTCAAGATTCGATCAAGGCACACCTATCGGAACTTGTAAGTCGTAATGCATTACCGCATAGCCTTTTATTTTATGGTGAAGCAGGTCTTGGTAAGCTAGATATGGCCATAGGTCTCGGGTCTCTATTATTGGGGCGCCAAGTATTTTCTCAACCTAAAGGGGAAGCTTATTTAGAGGCCGTTAAAGAAGCACGTCTTGCCAATGGTGAGACAGAAAAACGCATCGAAGCAGAAGGGTTGCCTATCTATATGGATAAGGGGGATGCCTTTTGGATTCGTCCTATGAAGACGACCTTAAAGGTGGAACAGTGGTATTCATTATTGCAAGATCATCTGTCAGTAGCAGGTAATGGTAACCGCGTTGTCATTGTGGAGGACTTTCACACGGCCAATGCTGTTATGGCCAATGCTATGCTTAAAACCATCGAAGAGCCGCCTGAACAGGTGTATTTCATCATAATTACGAACAAGATTAACACTGTGTTACCAACTATCATTTCTAGATGTATGGGCGTTGGCTTTAATAGTGTTGATGTAGATACGATTCGGAAGGCTCTTGTAGCTCGAGGAATCACTGGTGATATTGAGCAGGCTTTGTTAGCAGGTCATGGTAATCCACAGTTAGTGGAGAAACTGGCTACTCAAGGTCGCATTGAAATGCTAGAGTTAGCAGTTAAAGTAATGGATATCCTCGCCTTCGAAACGAGATGGTTTTCTATGATTTCTCTAGTTTGTGAAAGCTTACCTCGTGAATGTCTAACAGAGTTAATGCACTGGCTACGTCTTGTGAGTAGAGATATGATGGCTCTTAAAATGGGGGCTCAAGACACACAATTACAAGTACCTATGTACAAAACTCAATTATTACGATTATTACCGCGCTGGTCTATGCAAGCACTGTCGGAGGTTATTACCGAAACATTGCAAGCAGAACGGGCTTTGCGCTTACATATAAAAACCGCTCTCGTGGTGGACGGTCTCAGTATCGCCCTTCATGATGCTCGTGAGGAGGATTAAATGCTAACCATAGTTGGCGTACGCTTTAAAAAGGCAGGTAAGATTTACTATTTTCTGCCTGAACAATTAGAATTATCTGTTGGAGATGGTGTTATTGTTGAAACGGCGCGAGGTGTTGAATACGGCACTGTAGTTATTGGACCGAAAGAGGTCTTTGAAGATGCTGTTGTAGCACCAGTTAAGCCTGTTATTAGAAAGGCTACCCCTAAAGATTTAAAACAAATCGAGAAAAACAAAGAGCGCGAAGAAAAAGCCTTTGAGATTTGTCTCGAAAAAATTGGTAAACGTAAATTACCTATGAAACTCATCAATGTAGAATACACATTTGATATGAATAAGATTATATTCTTCTTTACCGCGGATGGTCGTATCGACTTCCGTGAGTTAGTTAAGGATTTAGCAACAGTATTTAGAACGCGCATTGAGTTACGTCAAGTAGGTGTCCGTGATGAGGCAAAGGTCCTAAATGGAATCGGCGCTTGTGGTAGACCTTTATGCTGTTCTAATTACTTAGGTGACTTTACACCAGTATCGATTCGCATGGCTAAGGATCAAAATTTGAGCCTAAACCCTACAAAAATTTCTGGTGTATGTGGTCGCTTGATGTGCTGCCTTAACTACGAAGATGACTTATATAAAAAAGGTGGCGACCTATATGTGAAGAAGGAACGCCCTCAAGCTTCTCAAGATGTTGCACCTCCTGGGATTGGTAAAGAGGTAGTTACCGATGAAGGTATTGGTAAGGTCTTAAAGGTAAATCACCATAAACATACGGTGAAGGTGCAGCTAGAAGCTGGCCGTACTATTGATTTGAAATGGTCCGAGGTGGCATTGCCTGATGAATGATCAAGAACGACTTGATGATTTAATTATAGATGGCTTACAGATTTATCAACGTTCTGATATGTTTCGCTTTTCCTTTGATGCTATAGCACTCATTCACTTTTGTCGTTTCAATAGTCGTCATACTTATGTTGATCTTGGAACGGGAACAGGAGTTATGCCGCTTATTGGTACGTCTTTAGGGGCGGGGCATATAACGGGCATAGATATTAATGAAACTCTTGTTGAGTTAGCTCAGCGCAGTGTTGAGCACAATCATAAACAAGATCAGGTATCGATGCTATGTGGTGATTACCGTCATATGTCGTACCGAGATGTACAAGATAAGCCCTTTGACGGCGTTATTGTAAATCCTCCTTTTTATGATTGTGAAAGCGGTGCAAAACCTACGTCTGAAGAACGGGCCTTGGCACTTCATGATGGACATACAACATTAGAAGAGGTTTTAAAAGCTGTACAATCCTTTATTAAGTGTAAAGGACGCTTGTGGATGATTTACAGTGCTAGTCGCTTGCAATATGTGCTACATGAATTAGAAGAAGCTAACTTTCAAGCTAAGCGAATTCGATTTATTCACGGTATGGTAGATAAGCCAGCTAAGCTAGTGCTTATAGAGGCTCTCTATCAAGGTCATGCAGGCCTTATACTAGAGCCACCACTCATCGTTTATGACAAGCCTAATGTGTACACGAAGGAGGTGTCCTCTTGGTATGAACGATAACGAATGGGGCACCTTATACTTGGTGCCTACACCGATAGGTAATTTAGAAGATATGACGTATCGTGCAGTTCGTATCTTAGGCGAAGTTGATGCTATCGCTGCAGAGGATACGCGCCATACGGGCATATTATTAAAACATTTTGATATTAAGAAGCCTTTGATTTCTTATCATGAACATAATAAGGAGGAAAAAGGTGCTTATATTTTGGAACTTTTGTTAGAAGGACAGTCGATTGCTTGCGTTAGTGATGCGGGTATGCCTGCTATTTCTGATCCAGGGGCTGACCTAGTAACAAAAGCTATTAAAGAAGGCATAATGGTAGTGCCATTACCCGGAGCAAATGCGGCTTTAACCGCATTGATTGCATCTGGCTTAGATACGAAAGCTTTTACCTTTGCAGGATTTTTACCTAAACGGGGGAAACATCGGGGTGAAGAATTACAACGACTTTCACAAGTGACGAGCACCTTGCTGTTTTACGAAGCACCACATCGATTGCAAGAGGTGTTAGAAGATATGTATGAAGCCTTTGGCAATCGCTCTATTACGGTGGCAAGGGAGTTGACTAAGAAGTTTGAAACCTTTGTGCGCACCGATTTGGAAAGTCTTGTAAATGATTTAGAACAGCTCACCTATAAAGGAGAATTCGTCCTCATCGTAGGTGGTGCTGATACAGTGAAATCTGACATTAGTGAAGTGTCAGATGAACCAGTATCTTATGTAGATGCTGTACAAGCCCTTGTAGAAACAGGGGTACCTAAAAAAGAAGCAATTCGCCAGGTGGCAAAGCGTTTTAACGTTTCCCGCCGGGATGTATATAATATTGTAGAACGTTAAACCTTCCCATTCGAAGGTTAGAAGGAGACTCATCATGGGAGACACAAAAAAAACGTATTATATTACGACACCTATTTATTATCCAAGTGCTAAGTTGCACATTGGACATACGTACTGTACATCTGTAGCCGATACGATTGCTCGTTTCAAACGCTTAGCTGGTTATGATGTACGTTTCTTGACTGGCTCTGACGAACATGGTCAAAAGATTCAACGAGCTGCAGCAGCAGAAGGTATTACACCTCTTGAATACACTACGAATATTGTAAATGGCTTCAAAGCATTGTGGGAGAAGATGTATATCTCTAATGATGACTTCATTCGTACTACTGATGAACGCCATGAAAAGGTAGTGCAAGAGCTCTTTACAAAAGCTTATGAAAAAGGCGATATTTACAAGGCTGAATATGAAGGTTGGTACTGTACACCATGCGAAACATTCTGGACTGAGCAAAAACTTGGTGAAAACCATACTTGTCCAGATTGCGGTCGCCCTGTAGAAAAAGTAAAAGAAGAGAGCTATTTCTTTAAACTCGGTAAATATACTGATCAATGGTTGAAATTTATCGAAGAAAATCCTGATTTTATTCAACCTGAATCCCGTCGTAACGAGATGATTCAATTCGTAAAACAAGGTTTAGAAGACTTGGCTGTATCTCGTACATCCTTTGACTGGGGTATCAAAGTGCCATTCGACCCTAAACATGTTGTATATGTTTGGTTCGATGCATTGGTTAACTATATTAGTGCATTATCTCCATTTGATGGGGATGGCGAACTATACAAAAAATATTGGCCTGCAGATCTTCATTTAGTAGGTAAGGAAATCGTTCGTTTCCATACGATTATTTGGCCTATGATGCTCATGAGCCTTGAGTTGCCATTACCTAAAAAGGTATTTGGTCACGGCTGGATGATTGTTGATGGCACAAAGATGAGTAAATCTTTGGGGAATGTTATCGACCCAATCCCATTGATTGATACTTATGGGGCAGATTCCTTGCGTTATTACTTATTAAGTGAAATCACTCTTGGCAATGATGGTAACTTCACATTGCCTAATTTCGTAACAAAAATCAATGCAGACTTATCTAATGATTTAGGTAACTTATTGAACCGTACCATTGCAATGATTGAAAAATACCATGATGGTGTAATTACTAAATGCGATGATATGGACGACCTAGACCGCGACGTATCTACCTTAGCAGTTCAAACTGTGAAAGATTTTGAAGCGGCTATGGAAAACATGGAGCTTAACAAGGGGATTAAAGCTGTATGGGCTCTCATCGGTCGCATGAATAAATACATCGATGAAACTATGCCTTGGGTATTAGCTAAATCTGAAGATGCTAACGATAAAGCTCGTCTTCAATCTGCTATGTATCATTTAGCGGAGGCATTGCGTATCATCGCTATCTTAGTAAGCCCTGTTATCCCTGTAGGTGCGCCAAAAATTTGGGATCAATTAGGTATTGCAGGTTTTGGTGAGGCTACATTAGAAGACGCTAAAACTTGGGGTGTATTGCCAACAGGTACAAAAGTTGTGAAAGGTGAACCTATTTATCCACGTTTTGAAATCCCTGAAATGGTAGAAGCTACTCCAGTACAAGCTGAAGAGGCTGTAGATACATCTAATATTCCGCCATTAAAAGAAAATATTACGTACGATGACTTTGAGAAACTCGATCTTCGAGTAGCAAAAGTAGTTAGTTGTGAAAAGGTGCCTAAATCCAAAAAGTTATTGAAATTTGTATTGGATATCGGCATTGAAGAACGCACAGTATTAAGTGGTATCTCTCAATATTACGAGCCAGAAGCTATGGTTGGTAAAAAGGTAATTTATTTGTCTAACTTGGCTCCTAAGAAGATGATGGGCATCGAGTCTTATGGTATGATTTTGTCTGCATCTGACTGGGAAGAACATTTAGAAGTAACAAATATCGAATCCTTACCAGCAGGAAGTGTGGTTAAATAATGAAACTCTTTGATACACATGCTCATGTGAATGATGGCCGTTTTGATAATGACCGGGATGAAATGTTACAAGCTTGCTTTGATGCAGGCGTAGAATACATCATGATTCCAGGCGTCGATAGAGGTACGGTTGAATCGGGTCTAGCTTTAGCTAAACAATACGATCGTTTATATGCTGCCGTAGGCACCCATCCTCATGAGTCTAAAGATTTTACAGAGGAAGACTATGAGTTCTATAAGGAGCAAGCACTCCATAACGATAAGGTACGTGCTATCGGTGAAATCGGTTTAGATTATTACTATGATTTCTCTGATCGTGAAACACAAAGACGCGTATTTATTCGTCAGTTGGAGTTAGCTCGTGAAGTAGAGTTGCCAATCATTAT
>URPT01000022.1 GCA_900549845.1 uncultured Veillonella sp.
ATAAAGATGTATATGATAAATCCTATACAGAGCTAACAAATCAAAATGCAAAAAAGGCTACATAAGACAACTGTCTATGTAGCCTTTTTGCTATGTATTTTTAATAATCTACATTTACTCAAGCATAAAACACTGATAAATCCATAGAAATCTGATGCTTTTAAGAGGAATTATTTGTTATATAGGAAAGCACATATTAGATCGAAAGCAATTAATTATAAATGCAACACTTCTAGCCAATTGTTACGTGCTAACAGTACAAGATATCCATCTTTCTCTGGATTCTTTGTTACATATACTCTATATGATTCATTTTCATATACATAAAGAGACTTAGTTTGTTCAACTAAAATCCACTCCCCACTTAAGGGCTTTATTGATTCTATATCTTTATGTAGTGAATCCTTCGTTATGTTTATTGATACTCCTATAGATAATAGATTTCTTCTGTTCGAATCATATACATCTCCATCAATTATATAGTCTTCTCGATGAAAAGCTGCATTTAAAGCTTGTGTCAGTTCCATTCTAGATTGCTCAACAGTATCATTAAACAAAAACCTATAGCCTAATCTACAAATTAGCCATAAGAAAAAACAGCCTAAAAATAAATACCAAAGAATAGAATAAATTGTTTTAAATTTCATCGCTAACCCCCTCTATATTGCCTATATACTAGATCTATCGAGCAGAGCAGCTAGAGAATTAAAGATATTCCCAGTTGCCACTTTCAATTAAACGCCGATACCTTATAGGAACATTCTCGTAATTATCTACTATCTTTATTCTTCCAATAAAATCATCATATTGTTTTTCATCCATATCAAATTTAAGATTTACAAATATATAGTGATCTAAATATCCATCATAAATAATATATTTTTGTTGAATATGATCAACTTGACCAATAAAAATTTGATGTTTATAAATTGATTTGTATATATGATAATTATCTGATTCTAAGGAGTTTATTAATTTATATGACTTTATACCAGATCCAATTCTAATCATTTGTCTATAATCATACAATACGCCTTCATTATTTAACTGAATTAAATAATCTGGCTTTATACCAACCACACTTCCTAATTCGGCATGAAAAAACCAGGAATTCACTAGAAAATAGATACCAATTAAAAACAGCGAAAAAATATTTCCTAATATGCTAATTATTAGCAATCGCTTTTCCCACATCATCTAATCAACCTCTACTTTCATTCAGAATTCTACATATATATTAGTTATTACGCTATCAGAACTTTGCAGCCTATACTAAATCAATTCCTTCTTTGTAATATTAAAGTCACTTTATCAGAGCCTCGTTCTTTAAATAGTTCAAGATAAATATTAGTGTCATAATCATGTCCAACGATACGATTCTTGTTAATTTCATTCCAGCCTATATTTTGTTTTGAAAGTATTCCTTTAACATCATCAATTGTAAGTGAGTCGTACGTAATTTCAAGATTATTATTTTGATAGGCTCGACCAGACGCATAGTATTCTTCACTTACTTTGTTAACAGATATATTTTCTAGTTTTTGCTCGTATAATTGAAGGCTTTGCATTTGCTCCGGCCTTTTAATATATGCATTTAAAGACATAGCTCCCATTAATAAAAACCAAAACAAAGCAAAACCAATATAAAATTTAACCGTAAAAGGGGTTCGATCTAATATAGATTTTACACCGCTCCATACTTTCATAATGTCTCCTATATGATCAGTTAATATTCAATTCACTTCTATATTTCAATTATATATTAAACCAACTTATATCACCAACAGATATTTTAATATTGTTATCTTTTATTTATTTTTATATTTAGCCTTAACAAATAATGCCAAACTGTTAGTACAGGCATTTATACTATAGTAATAAAAAAGCACCATCTACCTAGATTCGACGTATATGTCGTTCATCCTTAGTTAGATGGTGCTTTTGTTTTAAATTGTGCGAGTTAAGGAATGCCCTCAATATACAATGTAATATATTAACCTACTTTATATTCCGTCGTGCCGCTAAGCTACCAGCGCTGCTAGCTAGTCCCGCTCGATTGATATGTGGGTTCCCATGTTTGTACGTTTTTGGCTTGCTACTTTTATCTTCTACTTTTGATTTCTCAAATTTAGTAAATAGATTGTCTAGCTCGCGCAAAAGAGCACGTTTTTGTGAGTCTTTCAACTCGAATACTTCACCTTTATAGGCGATGTATTTATTTTTGAGTACAGGACTGAGATCATAGATGGGCTCGTGTTGTTCTCCATTTACATCTAGCAGCTCATCCAAGGTCAATCCATAATAGCGAGACAGGGCACAGAGTGTATCTAAATCCGGTTCGCGATACCCTGTTTCGTAGTTTGAAAGCGCCGCGTTACTGATACCTACGGCCTTTGCAACTTCGATCTGGCTTTTGCCCATGCGCACGCGAGCACGCTTTAAGTTCTTGTAAAACTGCATGTTCATCACCTACATCGATACATAAACAACTACAAACTATATACTTTTATAATAATGTATCACTCATTTTTATAGTAGTGTATCACTGATTTTTTTGAAAGCTTCATCAGCTACGGCTAATGTGCGTTCGATTTCACTGCTCTTGTGACAAATAGATACGAAGTTACTTTCATAAGGGCTTGGTGCATAGTAAATACCATGGCTCAAGTTATGGTGGAAGAACATTTTGAATTGTTCTTCGTTGCACGCTGCTGCATCATCAAAGTTCTTAACTGGTTTATCAGTGAAGAAGATGGTGAACATGGAGCCTACCCGTTGCACTACAACAGGCACATTGTATTGTGCAGCCAATCGTTCAAAGCCTTCACAAAGGGCTATGGTTGCATCTTCCACTTGTTTAAAAATAGTTGGATCTCGTTGTAAGATAGATAATGTTGCAAGACCAGAGGTAACGGCAATTGGGTTACCGCTCAATGTACCGGCTTGGTAAATAGGACCAGCTGGAGCGATTTGGTTCATAATCTCACGGGAGCCACCAAATACAGCAAGTGGCATGCCACCGCCAACGATTTTACCAAGGCATGTAAGGTCAGGCTTGATATTGTAACGTTTTTGTGCACCGCCACTGCTAGCGCGGAAGCCACACATTACTTCGTCAAAGATCAACAATGCACCATGAGCCTTAGTCACTTCACGCAAGGTTTCAAGGAAACCTGGTTCTGGAGGCACACAGCCCATGTTGCCTGCTACAGGTTCTACGATAATCGCCGCAATAGTATCGCCGATGTCGTCGAATAATTTACGGACTGCATCAGAGTCATTGTACGGCAATGTAATTGTATTTTCTGCTACGCCTTGTGGAACGCCAGGGCTATCTGGTACACCAAAGGTAGCAAGACCAGAGCCAGCTTTTACCAAGAGTGCATCGCTATGACCATGGTAACAGCCAACGAATTTAACGATACGATCGCGACCAGTATAGCCACGAGCTACGCGCAAGGCACTCATAGTAGCCTCAGTACCAGAGTTAACGAGGCGGATAACCTCCATAGATGGCATGAAGGCTTGTACCTTTTTAGCCAATTCTGTTTCTAGTAGTGTAGGCGCACCATAGCTAGTGCCGCGAGGAATCGCCTCTTGCAAGCTAGCGATAACCTCTGGGTTAGCATGGCCCAAAATCATAGGGCCCCAGCTCAACACATAGTCGATGTATTCGTTGTTATCGATATCATAAATACGGCTGCCGCTAGCGCTACTGATAAACGGAGGGTTAGAACCTACACTGCGGTAGGAGCGAACCGGACTGTTTACGCCGCCTGGCATATAACGTTTAGCCTCATCAAAGGCCTTTTCAGATTTACCGAGTTGGAACATAGTTCCTCCTTATTGTTGTAACCATTTAGCAATATCTATAGCATGGTACGTAATGATGATTTTAGCACCAGCGCGCTTCATAGAAAGCATTGTTTCCATAACGAGGCGTTCTTCGTCGATAAGACCAGCTGCAGCAGCGGATTTAACCATCGCATATTCGCCAGACACATTGTATACAGCTACAGGTAATTCATAGCGGTCACGTGTTTCACGAACGATATCCAAATAGGACAAGGCTGGTTTAATCATGATAATATCTGCACCTTCAGCGATATCGAGTTCGATTTCTCTGAAAGCTTCCAACCGATTAGCTGGGTCCATTTGATAGGATTTGCGGTCCCCAAATTTAGGTGCAGAGTTAACGGCACCACGGAACGGACCATAGTAAGCGGATGCGTATTTTGCAGCATAGCTCATAATAGATACATTAGTATAACCTGCCGCATCAAGGGCTTCACGGATAGCACCTACACGGCCGTCCATCATATCGGATGGCGCCACCATATGGGCACCTGCTTCTGCTTGGCTTACCGCTACTTTACAAAGCAATGGCAATGTTTCATCATTTAAGATTTCATGATCATCAATCATGCCACAATGGCCTGTTGTTGTGTATTGGCACAAGCACACATCAGCTACCACCAATAGGTTTGGCACAGCTGCACGGATGGCTTTGATAGCTTGTTGTACAGGTTGGGACATATCCCATGCAGAGGAACCTTGTTCGTCCTTATATGTAGGAATACCGAAGATTTCTACCCCAAGAATACCAAGATCAAATACCTCTTGAGCCATTTTTACAGCTTCATCAACGGATAAGTGGTATTGGCCTGGCAACGTATCGATTTCCTTTTTGATACCTTCACCAGGAACGATAAATAATGGATAAATTAAATCAGTTACGTCGAGTGTCGTTTCCCGTACCAAATCACGCATTTCTGGATTGATACGCAAGCGGCGAGGACGGTATGTTAAATCGTACATGTAATCCTCCTAAATATCCTTTATGATAGCGTTAACTAAGCCATCAGTAGTATATACATCGCTGATGACAGCAGGTTTAAGACCTGCACTCATAGCTGTAGCAGCTGTGATAGGTCCAATGCAAGCAATCTTAGTATTGCCTAATAGTTTCAATGCATCATCGCCCAATAATTGAATTGTATTTGTTACTGTAGAAGAACTTGTAAACGTAATGTAGTCTACAGTACCTGCAGTTAAGGCATTTACTAATGCTTCTTGTTGAGATGTATCTTGTGTGGTTTCATATAAACGCAAGATATCTACATCTATATCGTGATGACGCAAAGAGCGTGGAATTACGTCACGAGCTACTTTTGGTTGAATGAGCAATACGGAATCCCCTGCTTTGAGCTCTTCTTCAAGAGCCTCTACAGCAGATTCAGCCTTGTAATCTACAGGAATGATATCTGGAACAATACCATATTTTTGAAGTTCCCGAGCTGTAGCACAGCCGATTGCCGCAACTTTAGAATTACCTAATGCACGAGTGTCCTTGCCTTCTTTATACAGAGCATCGAAGAAGTAACGAACCCCTTCTCCAGATGTGAATACGATGCATTGGTATTGTTTTGTATTATTGATGATACGACGATCTTCATCAAATAACTCCAATGGAGATGTTTTAATCGCTGCCGCTTCTACTACATTAGCACCTTGAGCTGCTAATTTTTCACGGAATGCACTAGCTTGAGAACGAGCGCGTGTCACTACAACGGTTTTGCCGAATAACGGTTTATTATCGAACCATTGTAATTTTTCACGAAGGTTAACTACATCGCCTACTACTATGATAGCTGGCGCTTTTAGTTGTGCCTTTTCTACGTCTTCTACTACATGTTCAAGGGTAGATACGAGAACTTCTTGAATCGTTTTTGTACCCCAACGAACAAGCGCTACTGGTGTAGAAGCTGGGCGTCCATGAGCCATCAATTTTTCTGCAATGGTAGGCAAATTGCCAACCCCCATTACAAAGCAAAGTGTATCAACGGCTGTAGCAAGGCCTTCCCAGTGAATACCAGATACTGCTTTAGTTGGATCCTCATGACCGGTTACAACCGCAAAGGATGTAGCCATAGCGCGTTGTGTTACAGGAATACCTGCATAGGCAGGTGCTGCAATTGGAGATGTTACGCCTGGTACAAATTCAAATGGTACACCAGCTTCCCCAAGAGCCATCGCCTCTTCACCACCGCGACCGAACACGAGTGGGTCGCCGCCCTTTAAGCGTGCTACAATTTTGCCTTCTTTACCTTTTTGAACTAATAACTCGTTGATTTCCCATTGGTGCATTGTGTGATCTTTACATTGTTTACCAGCATAAATCAACTCTGCATCTGGGCGAGCCCATTCTAACAAATGAGCATCTGCTAAATAGTCATATACAATTACATCTGCTTTTTCAATGCATTCGCGACCTTTTACAGTAATGAGTTTAACATCGCCAGGGCCTGCACCGATTAGATATACCATACCTGTCATTTTATGATTCCTTCCTCTATGAGAGCATCTACAATATGTTTGCCCCCTTCTTCATATAAGGCTTTTGCAAGGTTTTTACCAAGAATTTCAGCTTTCTTTGCTGGGCCAGAAATTTCTCCTTCGTATACCGTTTTACCGTCGAGGGATGCGATCATGGCCTTTAAGGTCAATTGACCTTTATTGATAGTACCATGTACCCCCATCGGCACTTGGCAACCACCATTTAACTGACGCAAGAAGCTGCGTTCCCCTTCAACGACATAGCGTGTAGCTTCGTCGTTAATAGGAGCTAGCATTTCAAGCATTTCCGTATCGTCAGCACGACACTCGATAGCAAGTGCCCCTTGACCAACAGCAGGAATCATTTCATCAGCCGTGAAGACTTGTGTGATTTGGTCTTCTAAGCCTAACCGTTTTAACCCTGCTTGCGCCAAGATAACGCCATCTAATTTTTCTGTTTCAATCTTGCTCAAACGAGTTTGTACATTTCCTCGAATCACCTCTACCTTAAGGTCAGGGCGGACGTGTAATAACTGCGCTTGGCGACGCAAGCTACTCGTTCCAATACGAGAGCCTTGCGGCAATTTATCTAATGTTTTGTACTCTGGGCTCACAAGCGCATCGTAAGGCACTTCACGAGCAGAGATAGCACCAAGGGTTAGCCCTTCTGGCAACTCTGTAGGCATATCTTTCAAGCTATGTACGGCGATATCAATATCGCCTTTATGCATGGCCTCTTCTAGCTCAGCAGTAAATAAACCTTTACCACCCACTTGAGCCAGTGGTTTTTCCAAGATACGGTCCCCTTTTGTATTAAAGTGAACTAGCTCGACCGTAATGTTTGGGTACAGACGTTGTAACTCTGCACTAATATGTTCAGCCTGCCACAGGGCAAGGGCACTTTTTCGCGTGCCGATTCTAATATGATCTCTCATGGCCTTAGCCTTCTTTCTCAAGATTAAACATATCTTTGAATAAATCCCAGTACAAACCTTCTTCCTCTGTACCAGCGATTTCGTTGAAGTGAATCATCGGTTCACGCAACATTTTGCGAATAATCATGCGACTCATAGAGTCCATAATGCGGCGCTCCTTATCGGAGATATCTGGCAGTTTAGCCAAGGCACGATGTAACTCACGACGGCGAATGCGTTCCGCTTTTTCTGTGAGTAGCGCCATCATTGGACGCACCGTTAAATAGCTCAATTTATCTAATAACTCTTCAATGGCATCGTGAATAATAGGCTCTGCACGATGAGCCTCCTCTTCGCGCTGCGCCTTATTTTCTTCTACTACGCTTTCAAGAGAGTCAATATTAAACAGATAAATACCATCCATATCGGCAACGGTAGGATCGATGTCGCGCGGTACCGCAATATCAATCATAACGATTGGCTCACCTTTGCGAAGGGAGGTAATTTTCTTTGCTTCTCGCTCCGTAATAATATAATGCGGCGCCCCTGTAGATGTGATGAGGATATCCGCATCTTTAGCGTAATCTACGAAGTTGTCGAGCTTAACGGCCTTACCGTTAAAGCGTTCAGCCAACACTTCTGCTTTTGCAAAGGTTCTATTGGATACAAAAATCGTTTTTACGCCCTTTGCTTGTAAGTGCGTTGCAGTCAACTCACTCATCGTGCCTGCCCCTAAGATGAGCACCGTCGCTTCAGATAATGGTTTATCTAGGCTGTCCTCCGCAAGGTTAACAGCAGTGTAACTAACAGATACAGGCGTATTAGCAATACCTGTGTTCGTCCGTACCTTTTTACCAACACTAATAGCACGTTGGAATAAGATATTAAAAATTGTGCCTGTGCAACCTGCGCTATAAGCCTGAATATAAGCCCCTTTTAATTGGCTCAAAATTTGACCTTCCCCCAACACAAGGGAATCAAGGCTTGCAGATACGCGGAATAGATGTTCAATGCAATCGCGCTCTTCGTAGAAGAAGAAAGCATCTTCATCGATGTGGTCGGCATCTTTTAAATCCTTTAACACGGCCAACATATATTCTTTAGGGAACTCTACACCTTCTAAGGCCGCGTAAATTTCAGTTCTATTGCATGTAGACAAAATAACGCATTCGGCTACACAGTCAAATTCATAGAGACGGTTCAGTGCTGAAGCTACCTCGTCCTTATCAAACGAGAAACGTTCACGCACCTCTACAGCGGCACTTCTATGATTTAGACCTAATACCACTAATTTCATGGTCAAGTTTCTCCTCTATAGTCGTCCACTCTCCCTTGAGAATGGCTTCAAAAGTTTCTACGGTCAGATGATCTCGCCAAAATTTCTGTCGAGCCTCTGGAGTAGGAAGTAGTAACTTTACTTCTTCTCTAAATATTTTAAGTCTAGGCATAGCCTTTTGCAACTGACCATAACGATTCATCATATCTTGCTTTACGAGACGATTGATACGAGGCCCTACGTTATTAGCACTAATAGCGATATGAAGATCACCCAGTTCAAGGGACGAAGGTACAGTAAATCTGCACTCACTAGGGGCGTCACTGCGATTAGTCCAAACGCGGTGTTTTTTTCCCATATCATATAACGTATCGTTTAATTCGCCATTATCTGTGCAGATAAAGAACAAACTGCTCGTTATAATGTGTTTTTCATCGTCCTTTGTGAAAGCACGGTCGTACCAAGTGATACGATTATCTTTTGCCCATTGGCAAATCCTATCTGTTACAGTGGGAGCAATTACGACAATATTGCACGGCTCATCAATAAAGAGCTGCATTCGTCGCTCTGCGACCTCCCCGCCACCAACGAATAGGATTATATCTTCTGTTGTAGGTTGAAATGTTATAGATACCATGGCTGTCCTACTATATATAAAAAAATCGGCTTGATGGTCAAGCCGATTTTCAATTGCCTACATGAATCGTTTCAGATATACGCCGATACGCCCCTTACGAGATGTACCTGTAATGGCTTCTACCTTCATTCGGCCACGACCACGCATAGAGATAACATCCCCTTCTTTAACTTCTTGGGATGCACCCTTAGCTGGTTGCCAGTTTACTTGCAATAATCCTGCATTAATAGCGCTTACCAATTTAGTACGAGATACGCTAAAACCAGAACTTGCCACCGCATCTAAGCGCAAAGAAGCAACTGTAGTGCGGACTTCTTTAATTTTTTCTTCTTTTGGTGCAATATCTGATAGGTCAATAGCCTCTACAGATACGGAAACCATAGCGATTTTTGTGAAATTTTGAATCACGAAGTCTGCTACGCTTTCATCCACTAAAATTTGAGCGCCCCCTTGTTGAACGATAACGTCCCCAAATTTGGAGCGATCAATGCCAAGGCCCATCAAGGAGCCCAGCACATCGCGATGGGTAAGCAATCGGAACCGTGGGTCCCAATTCACCTTAAGGGCCCGAATGCCCATGTCCACAGTACCGTTAAAGTCGCTATCTACAAAGGCGATACGAATACGTTCCGCCCCTTCATAGCCACCGTCTGTCTTAACGATAAGTTGTGGGTAGTTAGCCTTGATTGCGTCTGCAATGACAAGGCCTGCAGGGCTCGTAAAATCCGCCACGCGATAAGGGCGACCTTTTACAACCTGCTCAGCCAAGTCGAGCATGCGACGAGCTTCCTCACCGCTGCCACTGGCTTCAAAATATCGAATTAATTTACTAGTATCTGCCAAAATTATTTCCCCAATTCATTCGACCGAGCAAGACATGCTACTACGCCGTCTTGGAGAGCACTGCGAAGTCCACCTTTTTCCATGGCACCAATACCGGCAATGGTCGTGCCACCTGGACTTGTTACTTGATCTCGTAGTACTGCAGGATGATTGCCACTTTCAAGAGCCATCTTACCAGCACCGTACATCGTTTGAGCCGCTGCCTTTATAGCCAACTGACGTGGCAAACCAATGCGAACGCCCGCATCAGCCAATGCATCAAGGATGACAAACATATAGCCAGGGCCTGCACCAGATAAAGCGCCTAAGCGGTCTAAATCGGCTTCGCTTACCACGGCTACTTCGCCGACAGCCTCAAACAAGGCTTGTACAGCTCGACCTAAGTCAGTATTTACATCATCCCCAGCAAGAGCCGTCATACCTGCACCGATAGAAGCCGGTGTATTTGGCATAGCTCTAAACCAGTTAGCTTGCGGAATCGCTGCATCTAGAGTATCTAAGGTGATACCTGCAGCAACGGAAATCATAACAGTCCCATAAGGTACTTCTTTTAAATCCTCTAATACAGATGGTAACACTTGTGGTTTTACGGCCAACAAAATGGTATTGTACTCGTTTACATTAGGCAATGTAGTAAAACCTACTACACCGAGTTCCTCAGTTAGAGCCTTACATTGTTCTTCGCGACGCACGAGAATGTGTGTATCACTTGCTTTCAACACGCCATGCTGTAATGCACCGCGCAATAGAGCGCCACCCATTGAGCCAACGCCTATACATAGGGTTTTACCTAACATCCTTGTCACCACCATTTATAGAGAAATTATTTATTGTCCCAAGCGTATTCGTTTTGCTCAGTTTTATTGCTGTCATTATCAGAATAATCAATGGAAATGTTTACAGGTACACACATGAAAATGTCTTTACCTACTTTTTCCAATTTGCCATCCAATGCAAAAGTCGCACCAGATACGAAGTCCACAATACGAGCTGCTTCATGAGGATCTGTATTTTCAAAGTTGATTAATACAGGACGCATGTCGCGCAATTGATGTGTAATATTTTCAGAGTCTTCAAATACTTTTGGTTCAATTACAACTACTTTCATAGCTGTTGGACGTTGTGTCATCGTAGATTGGCCTCCTACCTTGCGTGGATGAAATTCAGATGCACCGGATACTGGAGCTACTGGAGCTACTGGTGTAGGTTCCGCTTCATATTCCTCTTCATCTTCATAGTCATAATCATCATATTCATAGTCATCATCATTTTTGCCTAAGAATAAGTTTTTTGCTTTGTCTAAATAATCTCCCAATGCCATTTGGATTTCCTCCTAATACTTAACGCTATCGATTATCAGGCAACCCGAGCCTTAATCATATACACGTTCCCCAAAAATTGCTGTGCCTACACGAACAATGTTAGCCCCTTCTTCTAAAGCGACTTCAAAGTCGTGAGTCATCCCCATAGATAAATATTGAATCTGCCCCTCTTCAAAGTAGCCTTTCATATCCTCATACAAGGCATTTGCTACGCGGAAGATTGGACGTGCTTCCTCTGGATCGTCGAAAAATGGCGCCATACACATCAAGCCCCGTACACGTACATGAGGTAATGTCTTTGCATAGTCTCGTATTTCTGGAAACTCCTCTACGGACATACCCGTTTTGGAGGCTTCTCGAGCCACGTTAACTTGCAATAATACGTCTTGCACCTTGTCGTGCTTTGTAGCGACCTTTTCAATTTCATCTAATAATTTACGGCTGTCTACAGAATGAATTAAATCAAACATAGGCACCGCTTGACGCACCTTATTAACCTGTAAATGACCAATCAAGTGCCATGTTAATGCTGGACCTTTATAGGTGAGCTGTTTTTCCTTGGCCTCTTGTACTCGGTTTTCCCCCACATGAGTCACACCGAGACTAGCCGCCTCCTCTACAGCTGACACAGGGTGATTCTTTGTAACCGCCACTAACAATGCTGTATCTACGCGACCAACGCGCGCCATAGCATCTGCCATGCGCTGCTGTATTGCGTGTAGGGATTCTTCAATCATGTGATCCCCCTTCAATCTATATTTAAAAACCATAAAATATATTTGTATAGACTATTCTATTATATAGTATTTATTATTGATTGTACATCATTTAGGTCTTATAAAGCGCATAAATCCATGTATGTATATACTACCGTTCTTGTAGCATACCAAATAAAGCCATACGACCTGTTTTACCAGATTCCCGACGATAGGAATAACAATCTTTATCTGTTACTGTATCGGTACCGCCAATAGCGATATTTTCTTTAGGCACACCATTCACCATAAGTCCTTCGGCGATAAAGTTCCATAAGTTGATATAGGCTTTATCTAGTTTATCACCTGGATAGTTTACAATATCAGCCACACTACGGTCGGTCATACCACGCCAAGCTATTTCAAAACGTTTCCCTAACTCTACATCGACTTCAAAAGATTCTGGTCCAATGCTAGGTCCAAGATAGATATAACAATCTTTGAACTCCGTACCATACGCTTCTTTCATAGCCTCAATAGTAAGAACTGGCAAATGCCCTATCGCTCCGCGCCAGCCTGCATGTACCGTAGCGATAGCGTGATGCTTAGCATCATAAATACCTACAGCTACACAATCAGCAGTAAATAAAAATAGTGGTACATTCGGTAATTTTGTAAATACAGCATCACAATCGGCTATGGCTGTATCCTCTCCAAAGGCTCCAGCACCAACGAGATTTTCTGTGATTTCTACAGCTTTTAAACCATGTACTTGATTACCACAAGAAATGCGTTTTGGTTCAACACCCAAATATTCAGCAATAATAGCACGATTCTCACGAACATACTTAGGCTCATCCCCTACGTGAAATGCTAAATTTAGTGATTCATAGGGCTCTTGAGATACACCACCATGACGGTACGTATCACCTATTGTAATAGGAAAACGATCTGCCCAATTAGGAGTTTCATAAGACCAAGTACCATGAGGTCCTTTAACATCTATACGTTTTACAGATTGATTCATATTGCCTCCTATTTACATACACCACATCGCTTACAGCCTTGTACACATGGTGGTGTATACGCTTCATCCACAGAGCGTTTCCATTCCATTTCAAGATATCCATCGTCCATCCCCATGTCGAGGTGACTCCATGGTAAAAATTCATCAAAGCTGCGTTCACGATAGTTCATCGCGTCCATATCTAAGCCTGCTGCCTTCATTTCAGCCTTGAAGGACTTACTGCCACGATCTGCTGCACATGCCGCAAGAACAGCGCCAAGACGGCGATCACCACGAGCGAGTACACCTTGGATATATGCCTCTTTAGGTGATTCAACGAGCACCTCGATACGACGATTCTTTTGCAATGCTTTTTTAATATATTGCAGTTTTTTCTCTACCGTTTTTTGATTATCCATAGCCATCCATTGGAATGGTGTAAAAGGCTTCGGAATAAATGGATTGATACTGAGCGTTAAACGACCTTTACAGCCTACCTCTGCCATATGGGCTTGCGTCCGTTCTGCCAGACCTACAATTGCTTCAATATCCTCGTCAGTTTCCGTTGGCAACCCAATCATAATGTAGAGTCGCATATGTTGGATACCAGACTTAGCTGATAAAGTAGCAGCATTTTGTAAATGCTCTTCGCTAATGCCCTTATTAATTACGCGCCGCAATCGCTCACTACCTGTTTCTGGGGCAATGGTAATCGTCTTTTGCCCACTATCTGCCAAGCCATCTACAACGGCTTGTGTTAAGGAGTCTGCACGCAAGGATGCGCAAGAATAACGCATATCTTTAGAACGAATATAAGTAACTAACTCATCTACCTCTGGATAATCAGAAATAGCGGCCCCCATAAGGCCTACCTTTTTACCTAATTTCTCTGCTCTATCTACGCCTTCTTTTAATATTTCTAAAGGTCGTACGCGCGGTACACGGAAACAATAGCCGGCCATACAGAATCGACAATGCCGTCCACAACCACGTGCCACCTCGATGATGTACATAGCGCCAAATTCTGTATAGTTTGTTGCTACTACGGTTTCGCCGCCACTAGTGAGCATTTCAAAATGGCGTTTAATCGTTTTTGGTGCGCCTTCAGCAATATCGTAACCTTTAAATTCGCCGTCGTCGCTGTAAATTGGCACGAACAAAGATGGTACATACACGCCAGATATATTCGCTAATTGACGCAAAATAGCATGTCGATCTAGGCCCTCCATTTTGCCATCGCGAATGATATCTAGAACGCGACTAACGATACCTTCCCCTTCACCGATGATGAAAGCATCGATAAAGTCCGCAAAAGGCTCTGGATTAAAGGTAGCACATGGGCCACCGGCAATGACGATAGGATCAAATTCTGTACGGTCTTTCCCCATAATAGGTACGCGTCCATGACGTAACATCAACGGAATATGGAAATAGTCCATTTCAAAGGTCACGTCAAAGGCCACCACATCAAATTGATGCATAGGCCGCTGTGTTTCAACACTCATCAACGGTGTCTTAGTCTTATCGTATGCTTCTAATTCCTTTTTCTCAGGCAAGAAGATACGTTCACACACGCTATCATTGCGTAAGTTGATTTCCTCATAAATAATGTGGAGACCAAGATTACTCATGCCTACAAAATATGTATTGGGATAGACGATTGCTACCTTTTGCCCTGCATGAGGGTTTACAGTAACCCGACTATCTTCGTCTTTATATAATTCTTGTAATCGATCAATTAAATCTTTACGATTCACTAGTTCCCTTTCTATATAAGCCCACTATGAATAGTGGGCTTAAAAATACTACATATTAGATTTTAAAATTTAGATTTCAATGTATTTTTAGTAGAAATAGTTTTAGTCTTTAAAGCACTTACAATTTGAGGACGATGTTTTCTTTCATACGGATAGATGACTACCTCACCATCTTTGTATTCAGCAATATATACATCTTTTATTTTATACCCTTGCTTTTCAACCTCTTTTTCAAGCCACTCTTGTTCTTTTTCAATTACAGCTAATGTAAAGTGATTAATTTGACCATCATCAATAAGATCAAATTTAATATTTTCATCACCGAATTGAACAACGCTTAACTGACCATTTTGTTCTAGTACAGCACGTTTTACATCTGTTACATATTGAACACCAGCAGTACGCAATTTCAATTTAAGCTCCGCTGCTTGAATACCATAACGCATACACTCTTCAGTTAATACGTGACCCTTTTCAATTACAATAACTGGATGACCATCGAGAATGGTTTTGAAGAAACGAAGATTACCTTTTAAGAATTTAAGAGACATTACAAGAATAGTCCACAAAATGAGGACTAACATAAACTGTAAAATACCAATTTGGTCATTGTAAATAATGGCACCAATAATACCACCAAGTACATAGTTTTGTAATTGGTCTAACGCAGAGGTTGGCGCTAAATTGCCCTTCCCCATTAAGTTAATTTGTAAAATAATCGCCAAGAGACCTATGGCGAGTTTGGCAAAGACCATCCCATAGACGGCCATAGCTTCTGTCATATGTGGTCCTCCTTATGGTAATACATCCGCTTTATCATGAATTCGGTCTGTAGGACTTACTGTATACACACGAGTGATTGTATAGGTAGTAAATTCAGGATTAAATTGCACCTCATAGTATTCATCGCTAACCTTTAAGATCATACCATTACGTACCTTTAAGGAATTAACAGCTAATTGACCTTCATCAACACCACGGTCTGCACTAAAGGAATGCAAGAATTGAGCCATTCTAGAAGAATCTTCAGAGTAATTCTTCATACGACCATATTCTTGATATTCTAAGCCTAAGAAAAATACAATAATTAAGGATAATATAACAGCTAAATCACGGTAACGGCTTGTAAAACCATTACGCAAAACTTGAATGCCTACTCCGAGAAGGGCTAATAAAATAACTACAAAGATAACGAACCCTAATGTATGACCAGATGCGATTTGGCTTTCCACATAGGAAACGGAATAGAAGTCCATAATGATGCTCCTTTCATATATCTTCTTATTATATCACAAATAAATATGATAATAACCAACAACGATTTATAAAAAATAGAGCTACCACAATGATAGCTCTATTAAACAGTTACTATACTAATTTATTTACATTCACGGTACACGATGATATAAGCATGAGTATTCGCTGTAAAACCAGATTCTAATTCTAGTTCAACTTCTAAAATAGCATCATCAACGTCACCTTTATAATAGGCCTTACGTTGTTCTGCGGAATAGAAATACATAGCCGCATTATATTGATTACCCGCTTGTACTGGAATTGTGATGGTAACAGGCTGTGTTTCAACATTCTTTGTTTTAGTACCCACATTATCCGTCGTGTAATATACGGACTCAATGGTATGTTCTCCTGGTGTTAATGCCACAATGACTTGACCATATTGACCAGTTTTATGATCAATAGTAGAAAGGTCCTTACCATCAACCTTTACAGATTTACCATAAATATGAAGAATCGCTTTATTAGCATTCTCTTGTACAAATTGTTGTTCACCGGCTTGTCGTTTTTTATTGAATTTCATAAATACGGCAAACAAAATGGCCCAAATAACTGCAACCACCACGATGATAATAATAGTTGTAGAACTCATAGTATCTCTCCTTATACCAAAATATACTACACTGACTCTACGTTAACTATATCATACGTACTAGTATTACTCAATAAAAAACGACCCCAAATGGGGTCGCTTTCAGTAAGCCTATGCTTATCAAGAAATTACTAATGTAATCTCTTATTTTAACCAGCTCATCAAATTGCGAAGTTCTGCACCAACTGGTTCGATTGGATGGTTAGCAGCTGCTTCACGATGTTCTTTAAGGAATTTTTGACCATTTTTGGAATCAGCCAAGAATTCGTCAGCAAATTTACCAGATTGGATATCAGCCAAGATTTGTTCCATAGCTTTTTTAGTATCTGCAGTAATTACGCGAGGACCTGCATGGTAGTCACCATATTCAGCAGTGTTGGAAATGGAGTGGCGCATTTTTTGGAAGCCACCTTCGTAGATAAGGTCTACGATCAATTTCATTTCATGCAAGCATTCGAAGTAAGCATTTACAGGTTCATAACCAGCTTCTGTTAATACTTCGAAACCAGTTTTGATCAATTCAGTAACACCACCGCACAATACAGCTTGTTCACCGAAGAGGTCAGTTTCAGTTTCGGATTTGAAGTTAGTTTCCAAAATACCGGAACGGCCACCACCGATACCAGAAGCCCATGCTAATGCAACTTCTTCAGTATCACCAGATGGATCTTTTTCTACAGCGTACAAGCAAGGAACACCGGAGCCTTCTTGGTATGTACGACGTACTAAATGACCAGGACCTTTAGGAGCTACCATGAATACGTTGATGTCTTCACGAGGTACGATTTTACCGAAGTGAATGTTGAAGCCGTGAGCAAATGCCAAGTATGCACCTTGTTTCAAGTTAGGAGCGATATCTTGTGCATATACGTCTGCTTGTAATTCGTCAGGAATCAATACCATAACGATGTCAGCACCTTTAACTGCTTCTGCAGTTTCTTTTACTGTAAGGCCTGCTTCTTCTGCAGCTTTCCAGCTAGAAGAACCACCACGAAGACCAATTGTTACGTCCATACCATTTTCTTTTAAGTTCAATGCATGCGCATGACCTTGAGAACCGTAACCTAAAACTGTAATTTTTTTGCCTTCTAATTTGCTCAAATTACAATCTGCATCATAATAAACTGTAGTACCTAAAATTTTACCTGCCATACTAGACAACCTCCAAAATATATTCAATAGAATATTTAATATATATACTGTACACAATCTCACAAATAAATGCAAGATTTGTAGTGTATATCGTAATTTATCGAATAGTCAAATAGACTAATCTACAA
>URPT01000023.1 GCA_900549845.1 uncultured Veillonella sp.
ATATGTTCAATCATATGATTGATTACCTATCATTGTTCAGTTTTCAAAGATCTGTACCAGTTTCCACGACCTCTTTCGAAGTGTTTCATCAACTGGCGACTTGATTATTCTATCAAGTTCAGCTCATTCCGTCAAGCACTTTTTCAAAACTTTTTTAGAAGTTTTTTGCTTGTCGTTTGTGCTGTGTCCTAACGACTTGTATAAGTATAGCATAAATAAAAATATCGTCAACACATAAAGTGGCCATTTTTACAACTTCATTTTATTTTCACTACACATTTCAAAAATTACTTCTAATTTCGACAAATTTAAGGATTTAAATTTTATAACACTATTTTCTCTTTTATCTTTATTCATATTATTTTTAAGTACTATCTTATAAACCTATAAGCTTATAACTGTTTGATAAAAGAAAAATCCTTAGAACATACCATAAAATACATTCTAAGGATTGATTATTATATTGTGTCTAATAGTCTAATACGGTTAGTAGCTTTTACTATATCACTATATTTGTTTTACAGTTCTAGAGGCGTATACCTCTTTATCCATATATGATATAAAGCCAACGCTACAATCATTGTCACCGCTGTAAACATATAAAGATACTGATATCCTACAGCACTAGCTAACAGAGCAAGAATGACAGATCCCGCCCCCACACTTATATCTAATGCTAAAAAATATGTTGCTGTCGATACCCCAGCCCGTTCTATTGGTGCTGATTGAATGGCTAACGCTTGAAATGCTGGTTGTGCTGCACCATAACCTAAACCTAACAAAGGGGCCGTTAATATTATGGTTAATGGCGTAGTAGCTATTCCTAACGCTAATAGTCCTAGTATAAAGAGTACTAGGCCTGGGTAGATAATATATTTAGAGCCATACCGAGCATATGCTTTTCCTACTAGAGGTCGACTGATTATGATCATTACAGCAAAGATAGCAAAAAATGCACTGCCCCAAATACCAGACCCCATACTATTTAACTCAATGGGAATAAATACTAACACACCAGAATAGGTAAAGCCAATAAACAGTCCCATTAAAGCCCAAGGCAAACTTCTTTTTTCAATAAATTGAGATATATGCCACCCTTTGTGAGTAGATGGTTTAGGCATTGCTAATTCTTTTGATAAGGGAATACTATTACTCAATACTAGGACTAACCCTGTCATAATAGTTAAGAAAAGATAGAGAGCTATACTACCATATGAAGCAAGTGCATATAAGCCTATTGCAGGCCCCAACACCATTGCCACATTCGAAAAGATAGCAAACATATTGATGCCCTCCCCCTTTCGATTAGGAGGTAACACCAATACCGCCAACGCCGCCATTACAGTTGTGCCTAAAGCAAATACAACACCATGTAGCCCCCGCAATACAAAGATGGCTTCTAAAGAGGTTGTAAAATTAAAGAGCCCCATAATGATGAAAAATAAAGCAGTTGATAGTAGTAATACAACTCGTTTGTTAAAGCCATCAATCAAGCGACCTGCAAAGAGCCTACATACAATTGTTCCTATTTGAAAATAGGTCATCGCTAATCCCGCATCTAAATCACTTCCACTTAATTCAGAGGTTATAACTATCGGCAAGGCTGCTACGAGAACATATTGTGTCATATATAAAATGCCACTGCTTATACCATAGTTTATAAAAGCAGGGCTCCATAATCGATTTGAATCCATTTATCTATCCCCTTTTCAACATTGTGTTACTTTGCTATTTTACGCCCCATATACAAAGAATTCAATAAGTATAGACCTTACTATATACATATCCTATACATATATGTATGAGTTATCCATGGTAATAATTTATTAGTAGATGATACATAAAAAGAACCTCTCTGAATATAATACAGAGAGGTTCTTATACTTTTACCAACAATAGGTAAAAGCATTATATATTATTGTTGATTGCGGATATCGTTTTTGTTGCGACTCTTCCACATAACCCATAAGGATGTAGCTACGCAGATAGAGGAGTACGCACCACTAGCGAAACCAATAATCATACAAAGAGCAAAGTTCTTCGTAGTGTCCCCACCGAATAAATAAAGGGATACACAGGCAAACATAACGGTAGCCAATGTATAGAAACTACGGTGAATACTTTGTGTAATAGACGCATTCGCAAGATCTGCAAATGTGTCAGAACGTTTATGTGTATGTGTATTTTCACGAACACGGTCAAAGATAACTACAGATTCATTCATGGAGTAACCTACAACCGTAAGAATAGCCGCCAAGAAAGACGCATCAATTTCTAATTGGAAATAAGAGAATACACCAAGAACCATAATCAAATCATGGAAAATTGCAACGAGAGCAGAAATAGCAACTTTATATTCAAAACGATAAGAAATATATAATGCTAATGCCGCAAACGCTATAACAAGATTTAACAACGCATGTTCTGTAACTTCAGAACCAATTACAGCACCTACAGTTTCAATACGTTTAACTGTATTGTTACCGATAGATTTAGTCAAAGATTCAATCACAGCGGCACTTTCACTAGGTTCAAGATTACGTGTACGAATCATTACGTCTTCGCCCGCTGTATCACCAGTAGTATCTCCAGAAAGCTGAATTTGTGCGTTTTCAAGATTATATTCTTTTAGGACGTCACGAACTTGACTAACCTCTACAGGCTGATCAAATACAACTTCAACAATCGTACCACCAGTATAATCAATACCAAAGTTAAAACCTTTAGTAAAGATGGAAATCAAACTGATAATAACAAGTGTGGAGGAAATTGCAAACCACCAACGATGATGCTTAATTACGTCTAATGTCATTTGCGTTTACCTCCTTTCAAAGATTTTGGTGCAAATGCGTCAGCACTTGTGCTTGGAGAGATATTCGCACCAAACCAGAATGGATGGTTCGTAAAGTTACAGTCAATAAGTAAGCGTAATAAGAAATGGCTCACAGTAATCGCTGTGAACATACTTACAACAACACCTACGCCTAAGCTGATAGCGAAACCTTTTACAGGGCCAGAGCCTAAGATTGTCAAGATAGCAGCAGTAATGATAACGGATACGTTCGCATCTGTAATTGTTGCTAAAGCACGACTGAAACCAGCTTCCATGGCTACACGCATGGACTTACCGGAGAACACCTCTTCTTTGAAACGTTCAAAGATAAGAATGTTCGCATCTACAGCAACACCCATGGATAAGATAATACCAGCGATACCTGGCAATGTCATAGTTGCATTAAAGCCTTTACCTAATACGAGCAATAAGAGCATAACATATACAAGTAATGCAATATTAGCTACGATACCAGAAAAACGATATAAAATAACCAAGAAAATCATGATCATGGCAATACCAGCACTGAAGGCTACAACAGATTTATCCTTGGAGTCTTGACCCAAAGAAGGACCGACTGTACGCACTTCTAATACATTAATTTTAACAGGCAATGCACCAGAACGTAATAAAATAGCCAAGTCTTTAGCTTCTTCTAAGCTTTGACTACCAGAGATTGTTGCTTTACCACCTGTAATTGCTTGTTGTACTACAGGATTAGTCAATTCTTTACCATCCAATGTAATGGCAATACGACGACCAATATTTTTAGATGTTAAATCAGCAAACTTCTTAGCCCCTTCATCGCTTAATTCAATAGCAACGAGTGGTTGTTTATTTTGACCTAACTCTTCTTTAGCATCTTTTAAATCATCACCAGTCATAACAGTTTGACCTTGGTCGTTTTTAAATTCCAAGACCGCTGTTTTACCGATACGTTTAATCGCTTCGTCAGGATCTTTTACACCTGGCAATTCGATGATAATACGACGAGCACCTTCACGTTGTACTAATGGTTCAGACAAACCCATTTCATTAATACGACGCTCTAAGATTTGCTTCGCTCGTTCCACTGCATCATTGTCAGCTGTACCAGTCGCAGAGTCCTCTGCTTCCAATACGATGTGCGTACCACCTTGCAAGTCTAGACCTTGTTTCAAAGAGCCTGCTAATGGTTGAATAAAATACGCAAATAATCCAATGATGGCAGCAATAACTACTAAAAACTTGATAATAGCTTTACCGTTCAAAATAGTTGCTCCCTTCTACTACTATACGCAATGTATAACGCCTTGCTCCGTTACAATTTTGCTCATCCGTTGGTCCAGTTCATCCATTGGAATTAGTGTATCCCACAATTGTACTGACCAGCATATGCCCATAAATGTACATGGTGAAAGTTCCTTGAGAAATCGATCATAATACCCATTCCCCATCCCCATGCGACCGCCTTGACGGTCAAAGCCAGCACCAGGCACTAAAATCAAATCCAAGTCATGTGGATTAATAACCTCGTATGGCTCAGAGGGAATGCGTATATTTAACACACCCCGAACGATAGATTCTAGAGACTTAAGACGAACGGCAATCATGGTCGTCTTATCTGTACATACTGGAACATATACGGATTTACCATGTTCTAGAGCATGACGAATAACATCGTCTAAATTGGCCTCCTTAGGCATCGCTAAATAGGCCATAATGCTATTAGCTGATTTATATTCAGGAGTATTGACGATTTGCTCCGTCAACATAGGTGTCCATCTATGACAATCAGCAACGGATAAAGCAGCGCGCTGGGCCTTGCACGCCCGGCGCACTGCTTCCTTTGTATTCATTATTTTTCTTCCTTGTTTTTCTTGGAAAGAACGTTAGCAATTGCAGAGCGTGCAAATGTTAACTCTACTTTTTCAGATACTTGAACCTTTACTTTTTCATCATCAAGTTCAACGATTTCGCCATAAATACCGCCGATAGTAACGATTTTTTGGCCTTTCTTCAAGCTGCCTAACAAATTAGCGCGCTCTTTTTGTTGTTTCTTTTGTGGACGCCACAATAAGAAATAAAAGATTACGACCATCAACAAAATAGGCCAGCTAGTTTGCAACACTTGTAAAATATCTTCCATTTTATCCTCCTAGTATAATAAATATGTTTTTCTTTTCTAGTATAGCCACCTAATATAGATTTGACTAGACTTAATTACTATTTTTTAAAGCTATCCCAAAATTGCATTCTAAATTGTGGGAACCGATCTTCTAAGATGGCTTGTCTCATTTGACGCATAAACTCAAGCAAGAAGTAAAGATTATGGTATGTTACGAGACGCAATGCCAAAATTTCTTCCGCCTTATACAAGTGACGAATATAAGCACGAGAATAATTTTTACATGTATAACATTGGCAGCCTTCTTCTAACGGACCCCAATCATGAGCAAACTGCGCATTTCGAATATTAAGGCGACCGTTCCAAGTCATGGCCATCCCATTTCGAGCAACTCGTGTAGGATATACGCAGTCGAACATATCAATACCACGTGCTACGCCTTCTACAAGGCAATCCGCCGTACCAACGCCCATTAAATAACGAGCCTTGTTAGTTGGCAATAGTGGCGTAGTATATTCTAAGATTTCATTCATCAAATCATGAGGTTCCCCAACGGATAAGCCACCAATACTATAGCCTTCAAAGTCCATAGCTACCAGCTCTTCCGCACTTTGTTTGCGCAAGTCTTTGTACATACCACCTTGGACAATACCAAACATTCCTTGACAGTCATGGGCTTTACGAGCCTCTTGGCAACGATGAGCCCAACGTGTGGTACGCGCTGTTGAGCGTTTCGCATAATCATGGTCCGCAGGATACGGAATACATTCATCAAAGGCCATCGCAATATCAGAACCTAATTGCTCTTGTACCTTTGTTGCCACCTCTGGAGATAAAAACTGTTTAGACCCATCAATATGAGATCTAAAGGTTACACCCTCCTCAGTAATCTTACGCATATCGCCTAAGCTAAATACTTGGAAGCCACCGCTATCAGTTAAAATAGCTTGATCCCAGTTCATAAATTTATGTAAGCCACCTGCTTCTTCTACGAGTTCAGGACCAGGACGAAGGAATAAATGGTACGTGTTGCTCAAGATGACTTGAGAACCCATCGCCTTTAATTCCTCAGGCGTCATAGTTTTAACTGTAGCTTGTGTACCTACAGGCATAAACATAGGCGTTTGGAAGGTACCATGTGGCGTATGCAATAAACCAGCACGAGCCCCCGTGTGAGGACATGTCTTTTGTAATTCATAAGTAATACTCGGCATAGTCCCTCCTAACGTATAAACATAGCATCGCCAAAGCTAAAGAAACGATAACGTTCGCGTACAGCTTCTTCGTAGGCCGCTAAACAATGTTCACGACCAGCCAATGCACTAATCAACATTAATAATGTAGATTGAGGCAAGTGGAAATTCGTTACCAACGCATCAATCATCTTAAATTTATAGCCAGGATAGATGAAGATTTGTGTCCATCCACTAATGCCTTGTAGGACACCATCATCATTGGTAGCCGACTCAAGGGTACGCACAGAAGTAGTACCTACCGCAATAATACGGCGTCCGTTTCGCTTAGCTGCATTAATACGATCAGCTGTATCTTGAGATACCACGAAGAACTCACTATGCATTTCATGGTCCTCAATTGTCTCTGCTGATACAGGTCTAAATGTTCCAAGACCAACATGCAAGGTAACAAATTCTAGCTCTACACCTTTCGCTTTTATCTTTTCTAATAGTTCAGGTGTAAAGTGAAGCCCTGCTGTTGGAGCTGCAGCTGAACCTTTCTCCTTAGCATAAACGGTTTGATAACGATCTTTATCTTCTAGCTTCTCATGAATATATGGAGGTAATGGCATTTCACCGATTTCTTGTATCACATCATCAAATACACCATCGCAAGTGAATTCAATGATACGACCTCCAAACTCAGTTTTATCTATAACGGTCCCACTTAATCGGTCATCAAATTCGATAACTTGACCAATAGGACATTTTTTACCAGGTTTAACAAGGCATTCCCAGCGATTTTCACCACATGGTGTGAGGAGCAATACCTCAACCTTGCCACCAGAGCCTTGACGTTGGCCATATAATCTCGCAGGAATAACCTTTGTATTATTAAATACAAGTACATCCCCTTCGTGAAGTTCATCTAGCAAATCGTAAAAATGCTCTTTATGCGCAACCTCACCTGTAACCTTGTCTAAGGTCAACAGTCTCGCTGTATCACGAGGCTCTACAGGATGTTGAGCAATTAGTTCCTCTGGTAATTCATAATCAAAATCTGTAACTTTCATCGCAATCCTTATTAGTACATTTTCTTTAATGTAATGCCACTATAGTAGTGACGCAAAATAGTTTGGTAATAATTTGTATCCCCTGGTGTCGCACGCTTAGCCATTTCTGCAGCGCCCCATTGAGACATACCAAGACCATGTCCCCAACCGTGGCCTTTAATATAGACAGTATCATTGCTACCAGTAAAATTATGATACGCCTTACCCGTACCTTTAGCTGGGTTATAATTTACATAAAAATCAAATAGTGTTGATTTCAAGCCTAAAATACTGCGTAAAGAATCTCCATCAATGGTCGTTTTGCCAGAGGTACCTATGAAAGTAGCACTCTTAATTCGGCCAGATACACCGCGGTCAGATGTTTGTTGACCTGGCTTGCCAAGAGGTGTCAATTGAATGCTCTTTAATTTACCAACCCCTTTACTAGCTGCGTTAAGCTTACTTTCAAGGGCCTGACGAGAAGTAGTCACTGTCCAGTTCGATGTAGATGTGCCAGTACTAAAATCCTTTACACCTTTCAAATACGGTACATCGCTACCCCAAACATTGACGCTATCTTCAGTATAACCGCCACCATCAGAATGGAATAAAGCATTAATAGGGCGTTGATTATATAACATAACCATACCCTTTGTTTTATTAACTGCATTTGTGGTAGCTTGCGTTTCACCACTAACCCCATTATAGACTTGGTGATCTGTGGACGTACTTACATCATACAGTTTACCTTTATTCTCTTCCATAGTATGAAGAGCATAAGTTCGAGCAGCTACAGCTTGTGCTTCTAGTGCAGCTGCTGGCCAAGATGGAACGACTTCTTGCGGAACTACGCCGTAAAGATAATCTTCAAGAGGTACAGAATTAATGACCATCATCTTTCCATTATTAGCACGTAATGTAAGTCCTCCACGATAGCCTTTGCCTTCAAACAAGAATGGTGCATCACTATTAGCTGGTTTTAATGTAACTACCGTATCAATAGCTTTGCCATTAACAGCAATTTTACCACTTCGAATACCAACAGAGGTTCCACGGTTTGCACTGATTGTGCTAACTTGACCATTAGCACTATTTAACACAACCATATTAGCAGTAGATGTAACTGTAGCATCGGAACTGCGACTACCCAATAACACGCGTACATTTGGTACATTTTCTACACGCTCCGTAGCAGGTGTAACAACAGACCCTACTTTATTACGCGTAATAGCAGCCGTATTAGCTTTAATACTATTGGCATCAGAAGTTTTTACAGCCTTAGAGGCAGCAGGCTTTACCGTTGTAGCCTTGGCACTAGTAACTGTAGATTTTGCAACAGGCTTTTGCGTAGATACTTTTTGAGCCGTTGCTGCAGCCTTAGTTGCATTTGACTTTACAGTCACTTTTGCCACAGGCTTTGGAGCCGGTTTAGTTACAAGTGGTCGAAAAGTTGACCGCTTCGTCGTATTTACTTTCGATACATTTGTTGTAGATACTGTTGATTTCGGCGTTGGCTTTTTAGTCACTACTGCACTTTTATGTTGCAATGTAGCCCCTTGTGCAACAGATGCACCGCCAATATTTACACCTAAAAACAAAGTTGCCATTATCATCAATTGTAATCGTTTCGTTTTCATTGTTATTTCCCTGTCTGTGAAATACCTAAATGCTCATAGGCAAGTTTAGTAGCCACCCTCCCACGTGGTGTGCGTCCTAAAAATCCTAATTGCATCAAATATGGTTCATACACATCTTCGATGGTATCTCTCTCTTCGCTGATGGCTGCCGCAATAGTATCTATTCCTACCGGACCACCATCATACTTTTCAATAATACACTCCAACACACGTCGATCGATTCGATCGAGCCCTTCTTTGTCAATATATAAACGCTGTAACGCATCATCTGCAATACTTTGAGTGATAACCCCATCACCTATGACTTGTGCAAAATCACGTACCCGTTTAAGTAGACGATTTGCGATACGCGGCGTTCCCCTCGAACGTCGTGCAATTTCGCTAGCCCCAGTCGGCTCAATACCAATATGGAGTATTTCTGCCGCCCGAGTCACAATAAACTCTAATTCCGGTTGTTTATAATATTCCAACCGGTTAATAATACCAAAGCGGTCCCTTAATGGTGCCGCCAAAGCCCCCGCCCGTGTTGTGGCACCTACCAAAGTAAACTTTGGCAAATCAATGCGCACCGTTCGAGCACTTGGGCCTTTACCGATGATAATATCAATTGCATAGTCCTCCATAGCAGAGTACAATACTTCCTCTACACTGCGAGACAAGCGATGAATTTCATCGATAAATAATACATCGTGATCATCTAAATTCGTTAAGATTGCAGCCAAGTCGCCAGACTTTTCAATAGCAGGACCAGATGTTATGCGAAAGTTAACACCCAATTCATTCGCAATAATACCTGCCAGTGTAGTCTTCCCAAGACCTGGTGGACCATACAGCAATACATGGTCTAATGCTTCACCACGCTGCTTTGCAGCTTGAATATACACATTTAGATTGCCTTTAGCCTCTTCTTGACCTACATACTCGTTAAAGAACTTTGGTCGTAGGCTATATTGCCACATATCTTCTTCGTGCTCGCCATTTCCGACAAGGCGTACTTCTTCGTTCATCCTTATCGTCCTTTCCCAAGCTCAATCAAGCTGACCTTAATCAACTCAGATACATCGCGCTTACCATCAGCTAAAGACTCTACAATATCAGCCACATCTCGCTCTGAATAGCCTAGCGACACAAGAGCCTCAATGGCCTCACCGGCAGCACCACTAGCAGCAACGCCCATCGGCTGTATAGCTGCTGGTGATTCTGCAGATATATGCGTCATCTTCGCTAACTTATCCTTTAATTCAAGAACAAGTCGCTCTGCAGACTTCTTACCAATGCCCGGCAATTTCGTTAATTGCTGTACTTGGCCATTGATAACAGCTAATTTGAAAGCCTCTGGTGTCATGCCAGACAAAATGCCAAGCCCTACCTTAGGCCCTATACCAGAAACAGAAATGAGTAAAATAAACAACTCATACTCCTCTTCCGTCCAAAAGCCATAGAGTTGCATCGCATCTTCACGTACGTTGAGATACGTGAATAACGTTGCCTCATGACCTTCAATCAATTGTTGTCGCGTAGTGGTCGGCACATATACACGATACCCTACGCCATGTACATCTACGTAACAAGACTCTTTAAAGAGATGTGTTACGATGCCCCGTACATACCCTATCATTATACCAACCTCTTCAATCTATCATTGTGAGAACTATGAGCCGTACAAATGGCAACAGCCAATGCATCTGCCGTATCATCGGGCTTAATTTTCTCACGAATCCCCAAAATATTCATTGTCATATAAATGACTTGATTCTTATCAGCCTTGCCGTAACCTGTAACGGCTTGCTTGATTTGCAGCGGTGTATATTCGTAAATAGGAATACGCTGTTGTTCAGCCGCTAATAAGATAACACCACGTGCTTGACCGACCTTGATGGCCGTCGTTACATTGCGGTTGAAGAATAATTCTTCTACCCCGAACTTATCAGGCTTGAATTCCTCTAGAATATCACTTAGGTCATTAAATAAAATTTCCAACCGCTGTGAATCTGTTAATTCCTTAGGAGTTGTAATAGCCCCATAGGCTACAGGTGTTAATTTGCTCCCCTTCACGTCAATAATGCCATAACCGCATATAGCCGTGCCTGGGTCAATACCTATAATTCGCACCTTAACCCCCTTAGTTTAAAAATGAGATAAGCTGTCGCCTACCTCCATTACATAATCTATTTTATTATAGCACAATACCACATCGAAGTTCATGAATTTCCATAGAAAATTTATAAGAAACTCATTAATTTTCATATTACCAATGGTTCTCTAAAAAATACATAAAAAAGGAGCACCTTTAAAGTGCTCCTTATCATAATTATTCTTCTTCGTCGTCTGGCAAAATACCATTGTGATATACGTTTTGCACATCATCAAGATCATCCAATACGTCGAGCATTTTTTGCATTTTTACAGCATCATCACCAGTCAACTCAATAGTTGTATCTGGAATCATTGTAATTTTAGCTACTTCTGTTTCAATGCCCGCATCAGCAAGAGCTGCTTCTACAGCATCATAGTCTTCAGGAGTAGTATAAATTTCAAATACATCATCTTCAGACTTAAGATCTTCTGCACCTGCTTCAAGAGCAAGCATAGTCAATTCATCTTCGTCATGACCTTCTTTATCGATAACGAAAACGCCTTTAGATTTGAACATCCAGCCTACGCAACCGCTTTCACCAAGATTACCACCTTGTTTGGAGAAAGCATGACGCACATCAGCAGCCGCACGGTTACGATTATCCGTCATAACTTCTACAGTAACGGCAACACCGGCAGGACCATAACCTTCATATACGATTTCTTCGTATGCGTTCATATCCGTAGCGCCAACGCCCTTATCGATAGCACGTTGAATATTATCTTTAGGAATATTGTTTTCACGAGCTTTTTGTAAAGCCAATTTCAAACGCATATTACCTGTTGGATCGGCACCACCCATACGTGCTGCTACAGTAATTTCACGACCGATTTTCGTAGCCAATTTAGCCTTCAATGCATCGGTTTTACCTTTTTTATGTTTAATATTTGCCCATTTTGAATGTCCTGACATAGACGCCTCCTATTTATTCCACCATGCTTCGCCCCGTAATCGATCCAAGATGATTGAAACGGCACTACGCACAGATAAATGATTGTATTCACCATGGCCATATATAGGTTCTAAAATATAGTCAAAGCTTTCCATCGTTTCTTTTGTCATACCATAACCGGTACCAAATAATACTAACACAGGGCGCCCCTCATTTTCAAGATGTTCACGCATCCGTGCATAGGAAATCGTATTATCATAGGTGCGAGCATCTGTTGTAGCTACTATAGGTTTTATACCTTCTATATCTTCAATTGTTCGCACCGCTACCGCAATTGAATTTACCAATTCCACACCTGTGAAAGCATCCTTGCGATCAGGATTATAAGTAGAGCCAAATCCAGATTTCCAATGTTCCATGATGGTGCGCACCAACTCACGCTGAGCAGGTATATTGTGAATCACAAAATATTTAGATACATCATAGGTAATAGATGCTCGTGCAATATCGTGAATATCATAATTTGTAATGGCCGTCGTAATGACCTCTTTATGCTTGTTCATAATTGGATAATGAACAAGTCCAATATATAAATTAGCCAAAGCCCTATATCTCCACAACAATAAAAAATACAAAATAAAATTAATCGATTAAAAGCGGTACAAAATAAGCTTCAGTACCGGCAATCTCTTCTGGAGAAAAACGACAACCGACTGCAGAAGCTTGATCGCCAAGCATAAAGCAAGATAATGTCAAACAGCCTTCTTTCGTACCACTATCTACGGTATGAGTAAAGTGTTTCTGCTTAATAAAGTCCTGATACATAACCTTTTTACTGTCCCGACAAACTATATCATCATAGTTATCTACAAATTTCTCCATGTATAGTTCAGCTTGATTTCCACGTTTTTGAACAACCTGAATATTTCGCCCTTCACGGCCCCAAATTTCCTTTTGAATATAAAGTCCATCATCAAGGTTCGAGAAATCACTTTCAAAATAGGACGGCGTCAAATAGCGCTCGATAATATCTCGCTCAGGGGCAGTAAAAAATTGGTTTGTTAAGTATAGAGCATACACTAAGGACATAAACGATTTATTCTGTAAAATAATCGCCTCTGGTGGATTAAATAGATTAAAGCTGTATTCATTATACAAATCTAAAAACATTTCACCTAGTGGTTCACCATCTGCTGTAGTTTCATCAATCAATAGTTCCATGGGATGTAAACGATACAGGTTGGCTGCATGACCACCGTCAGATAATAGAATACCCTCATCATCAATGACCATATCATAAAAGGATAGGAATCGAACATCTGCTTCTGGGCATGCTGATTTCATAGCCTGTAAGAGAAACTGTGTAGTTCCATAGTCCTCTAAATAATCATGAAAGCACCCGAAAACAAAGGGTTCTGTTTCATTATCCGTCATCATATTATGTTGTTTATTAGTCACACTATATTTTTTACGAGATGTTCCTTCATATACGCGTTTCAAAAAACGTTCAAGTTCATTATAAGCATCTATATTAGGATCTACTTTATCGAAATATCGTGCCGCTACACCATTAGCATAATAGCTTTCAATTAGAAAGCAAGGTGTATCCGCATTAATCTCGACCATGCGCAATTGTCCTCTATCATCAAGGACAAAGTCAAATCGAGATAACCATGTAGGTAAGCCCAATGGATTCCCACGATGTAAATAGGGAATCAAATTTTCGGGCATATCCATATTGAGAGCAAACTCATCAGGTGCCTGTTGAAATACCTTAGCGGCTTTACAAAATATTTGAAATAACATGCGCGACGCATGTCGAATTTCATCATAAAAATCAGCCGGAAAAGATTGTGTAGAAAGCGCAGGATACCGATCATCACAGCCCTCATAATCTACAAAGGGCAATATATTCGTATCAAGTTCATCTATATACGATTTCATAATATCGGCCTCCATTAGGAACTACTAGAACGTACACCTGCACTACCAAAACCAGACTTTTGACCTATAGAAGAGGCTTTTTGACTTCTACGCTTCTCATAGTCTTTATACGTACGTCGTCCTAAAGAACTATGCGTATTTGAACCTGTTGTTGTATATACATTAGGCTCCTCATAGGGTTTTAAAGGGGCTGCCACACGATAGGTCATAGTTCTTCCATCCATACGCGCTGTAGGTGGATTAAATCCATGAAAAATATAGTAGCCTGCTGCAATACTAGGTAACAGCCCCGCTAAACCAGCGTCCCATACTAAATTTCCACTAGTGTCGCGGTGAAAGGTAACAGACCGGTTATCATCATATAACGCTGTTTCTTTACCATCTCCATGGTTTAATAGAGAATAACGATTACCTTGATTATCCTTTAATCGAACTTCCCCGTCATTTGCTTCAGGATAGATTTTATCACATACGACATAAGCGATGTCATTCCAGTATGAAGACACACCAACGATGCTTGCTACAGCGGCAAAGGCACCCGTTATGTATAGAGTTTTCTTACTTGGCTTATACATAGGACACTCCCTTAGTGCACAGCACCACTAACAACGAGAGCAAGACCTACAAAGATACCAAATACGAGAATACCAGCAGCTGTATTACCACGCATAATCTCTTCAGATAAATTATATTTACGATGCCATAGATTAATAAACATATAGCCTGTTACAAATAGTACAATACCAAGAATAGCATAAACAACACTTGCTACTACACCGTGCAATAAAGAAGTATCTGCTGTAGTCACTACAGGAGACATGATAACAGCACGCAATATTTCACCAATACCGATAAATGATCCCGCTGAAAGCCAGGCAACAGCACAATTACCACGTTTAATTTCTTCACTAAATTTACCAGGTACAAAAAAATCAATAACCGTGTTGGCAGTTAACATTAAGAAAATTCCAAAACAAGCATAAAAAATCGTCAATAATATATCTGGTATATAAATCATTATAAGCCTCCTAATAATATAATTTTGTATTGGATGTGTTATCAGAGTTGCTGGTAGGATACAACCGTTCGCGTCCCGTTTTATCCCCTAGTCGAACCATGGTCGCATAGTTATCGAGTATATGAGAGCTGATAAATGTACGATCAATAATTTTCCAATCCTCTTGTGTTAATTTTGATTGTTCACATACCTTAACCTTAGTTTGTCCATCCGTATTAGTGATGAAATACACCAAGTCCCCAGAATAGAATACAATAACTTCATGTCCCTCTTCTAAGTTATCCCGCTCATTCTTAATATCACCATTCACAGAATCAATCAAATCTAATGCGGTACTAACAGGATCCAGTGTAGACGTGTATACATAGTCGCTATCCGAATCTGTTTTTGTATAATATGCAGATGTGTCATGCATATGTTCTTTTGCCGTGTAAGGCACTCCAAACATAGCACGTATACTATGCCAAGACAAATCATTGTCCGACCAAAACAGAAATAGTAAAAATAATGCACCAATCCCTATAGAAGTAGCAACTCCTTCAAAGCGTTTTTTCAGCCGTTGATTCCGTTTCTTTTTACTAATAGCATTAGCTTCTGCATCATTACAGAGACGAATATTCCTCAAAGGAACACGTGCCCCTTCGGCGAACATCTTCTCCCCTTTAAACCAGTTTTCTTCAAAGAATACACTAGCACCGCCTTCACAAGGCAATTGGTATTCCTTGTAGCCAGCCCGGTCACCTACAGAAGCACCACTATCACCATCTACAGCTACAACCTTTTCCAAACCGATTTGATGTAATGTAAAGCCCTTCGGCGCTCGTTTGCGATAAGATGTTCTAGATACAGTGCACCATTCATTATCATTGTATTCAATGGTAACCCATATTTTATCGGACCCCTCAACATCCTCGAGACCATATTCGTGCCAATAATCTCCAGGTGATTTTTGCATTGACGGCTTAGCTTTATAGGCCTGTTCCTGATCTGCTTTTGGAATAATCTCATTATATTTAATTTTTTCAGTTATTACATAACGACTGCCCTGTACCTCAAGGACATCACAACAATTAAACTCCATACATAACCTCGCTCGAATAGGTAAAATCATATGGATCTCGGCCTATTCCCTCTCCAAAACGGGATTTAATGAAATTAAGCTTTAAAATAGCCTATCCGCTCATGAATCGTTTCATTTTCAATAATGGAAATGCCATACTGCTGCCCTATTGTAGCTTTTACAAGGACATTTGCTACGTCAACCGTCTTTACGGGTTCTTGGCTCATTAATATATGAGCTTTGTTGATAACACCAAATACAGCACAGCTAATGCGTTCCACCAACTTAGGTTCTTCTCGAATCAATGTAGCTGGACGAGCAATAACAATCGCTTCAAAAGGCAACTCTAAAATAACCTCTTCTAATTGTCCTTTCATGGACATATAGAAGAATGGAGATTTTGAATTTGCCCCCAAAGAGGATACTAAACCATATTTTTTCACACCATTTTGAGCTGCAATGCGCGCCATTTCATACTGATACGTATAATCTACAGTCCATTGTGCTTCTTTAGAGCCCGCTTGTTTACGGTTTGTACCCATAGCAGAGAACAAAATATCCCCTGTTACTAAGTGTGCCCATTCACGAGGTTCATCAAAATTAACAATATGAACCGTTACCTTTGGAGATGTATATGTTACTTGACGACGTACAAATACATGAATGTCTTGAATCTCATGATTATCAATTAACGTGTCTACAATATGACTACCGACTGCACCAGTGGCGCCTAATACTAACGCTTTCATTCTTCACCTTTAAGTCTTACAGACTCTTCCTCAACTATCTCTTTTAAAAGCTTAATCTCTTCTTTTGTTAATGGACGTTCTAATAAATCTGGACGTAACAACCGAGTTCTTTTAAGTGCTTCTTTTTGACGCCAAGTAGCAATATTTTTATGATGACCACTTCTCAATACATCTGGTACAGACCAGCCTCTAAATTCAGGGGGCTTTGTATATTGAGGGCATTCTAACAAAGGTTCATAAAAAGAATCCTCCTGTGCCCCACTCGCTGCACCTAGTACACCTGGAATCATGCGCGCTACTGCATCGGCTACAACCATAGCTGGCAACTCACCACCAGTTAATACATAATCACCAATAGAAATCGTTTCATCTACTAAATGTTCCTCTACACGGTAGTCTACACCTTCATAATGACCACAAATGAGGACTATTTGATCGTACATAGCTAGTTCACGAGCCTTCTCCTGTGTGAAAGGCTGGCCTGTAGGACCCATGAAAATAATACGACGTCGTATACTTTCACTAGGATTACCAATAAGACTCATTTCATCACACATCTCATCAGTAGTATAGCTACTATTAAGCGTATTGTCATATTGAGCAATAACAGATTCCACCGCTTCAAAAATGGGAGGTGCCATCATGAGCATACCAGCCCCACCACCATACGGTGTATCATCAACTTGACCATGTTTATTATGACTAAAGTCTCGAGGGTTAGTTACACCCATAGACAATCGTTCTGCTTCGATAGCCCGTTTTATGATGGAATGACTAAAAAAGGCATCAAAAAACTCAGGAAATAAAGATACGATATCGATACGCATAGACCGTCCCCTATACTTATTAACTCACATAAACTCATTAGCATTATCTATATATAGCTATATTATATAACTTTTACCATAATATACCTATATGTAGATAAAACAAAACCGCCTAAAGGATTATATCCATTCAGGCGGATCTACGATCATTAAATTATTTTCCACGTCGATATCCTTAACAACATCTTCAATGGCTGCAAATAATTGATCTGGTTCCCCATCTTTGGAAACCACATAGACATCATTAGCACCCGGTTGTAATACATCAGTCACTGTGCCAAGCACATTGCCTTTTGTATCTTGTACTTCGAGACCAATAATATCAAAGATGTAATAGCGACCTTCTGGCA
>URPT01000024.1 GCA_900549845.1 uncultured Veillonella sp.
CATTAGCAGACCAATGGATTGTTCAAAAATACAATGAAACAGTACAAAGTGTAACTTCTAACCTAGATAAATTCGAACTTGGTGAAGCGGCAAGCTCCGTATATGACTTCATTTGGAATACATACTGTGACTGGTATATTGAGTTAGCAAAACCTCGTTTATATAACGATGGTAATGAACGTGATCGTCGTACAGTTCAATACTTACTCGTAACAATCTTGCGTCACATGCTTGAATTATTACATCCATTCATGCCGTTCGTAACAGAACATATTTGGCAACACTTGCCTCATGAAGGGGATAGCATCGTTGTTACTAAATGGCCAGAAGCATTGAAGTTTGATAATCTCGAAGGTGCAGCACGCCAAATGGAAGTTATGATGGATGCCATCAAAGGTATTCGTAACATGCGTGCTGAAATGAATGTGCCTTTAGGTAAAAAAGCTGAGGTTATTGTGGCGCCAACAGATGAAGCATTGGCTCAAACTGTAGCAGATCATAGCGATTACTTCGTAACATTAGCTTGGGCTGAGAAGGTAACTATTCTTGGTGCCGATGATCCAAAACCAGAAAATGCGACTGTAACAGTTGTAAATGGTATGGAAGTATATCTCTTGCTTAAAGATTTAATCGATGGCGAAAAAGAAAGAGAGCGTATTGCAAAGGAAAAAATCCAAATGGAAAAAGAAATTTCTCGTTTGGAAGGTAAATTGTCTAACCAAGGCTTCCTAGCAAAAGCTCCTGAAGCTGTAGTAGCAAAAGAAAAAGAAAAGTTAGAAGAATATAAACAAAAACAACAAGCGTTATTGGAACGTGAAGCGTTCCTTGAAACCTTATAATAGGAGGTTTATATGACATATCAAGAGGCCTTAGCCTATTTAGAACAGGCATCTTCATTCGGTATTAAGCCTGGCCTTGAACGTATAACAGCCCTTATGGAAGCCTTAGGGAATCCACAAGAAGACTATAAAATTGTTCATGTTACAGGGACGAATGGTAAGGGCTCGGTTACCTCATATATTTCCTACGCACTGTTTACAAGTGGATTACGGGTGGGGCGATTTACATCGCCTCACCTTCAATCCTATACGGAGCGAATTCAAATTAATGATGGAAATATTACAGAGGAAGCCTTCGGTAATCTAATTAGCCGTGTAAAAGTGGCAGTTGATACTATCATTAGTAACGGCACAGAAGCACCAACGCAATTTGAAATTTTGACGGCTGCAGCCTTTTTGTTCTTCAAAGATCAAGCTGTAGACTATGCAGTGATAGAAGTTGGCTTAGGGGGATTACTAGACTCCACAAATATTGTGACTCCAAAAGTATCTGTTATTACCAATGTAACAATCGATCATCAAGCCTACTGTGGTGATACTGTTGAAGAAATTGCACGTCATAAGGCAGGGATTATTAAATCTAAAGTCCCTGTTGTAACGGCAGCACAGGATGCACCTCTTCGTATTATTGAAGAGGTAGCTAAAGAGAAACATGCTAAAGTGTATGCTTTCAATAAAGATTTTGGTATCGATAGCCGTAGTGCCGTAACAGGTGGTCAAATGATTACTGTGAGTACTAATGATGCCGCTCCTGCAATGTTATTTACGACAATGGCCGGTATTCATCAATCTGTAAATCTCGCATGCGCATTGATGGCTGTACGTCTATTGATGAAAGAAGATAAGAGCATCAGTGAAGAAACGATGCGTGAAGGATTTGCCCGCACTACGTGGGCGGGGCGCTTTGAAGTTAAACGAGGCTTAGATCGTACCTTTATCTTTGACGGTGCGCATAATGCGGCTGGCGCAGAATCCTTCAGTATGACCTATGGTGAGCTATTTAAGGACGCCCCAAAAACGATTGTGATGGCAATTCTTAAAGATAAAAATCAGGATGCTATTATTCGTGAAGTCGTTAAGGCAGGGGATACGGTACTTGTAGTACCTGCACCTACAGATAGAACAGAAGTGCCAGAGGTTTTAGTTGAAAAAATACGTCACATTGTTCCAAAAGCTGTAGCTCAAACGGCTGATTCTGTTAAAGATGCATTGGCTTTAGCCTATAAACATACAAAGAATGGTGATATTATCGCTGTTTGTGGTTCTTTATATATTTTAGGAGATGCTCGTCAGTGGTTTAACCATGAGATGAGTCACTAAGGTGAGCCTATGGAACTCTCACTTATTCCTAATCAGAAGAGAATCACGTTCTATATAGAGCGTCTAATTTATGGTGTGGTGGTTGCTATGCCATTACAACCTATGGTGGGGGATGTACTCCTGTGGCTAGCGATAGGGCTTGCTTTATATGATTTGATATCTAGTAAATCACTGAGCTTACCAACGGGCTATTTATCCTGGTCTGTTATGATATTTGTGGTATGGACTGGCATATCTGCACTAGTATCAGAAAATTGGGATTGGTCAATTCAAAGTTGGTTTTATCAAATCGTAGCCAGCGGAGGAATGTATTATCTAGTTCGCACATACATTCAAACACCTAAACAGTGGAATTATTTTCTGCGTGCTCTATTAGGTACTGCTGTACTAGTGTGTATCATAGGAGCTTATCAATATGTATTTGTTCCTAATATTCATATAAAAGAGTGGGTAGATGCAGCACAGTTCCCAAAATTGATGCGACGTATGTCATCTACATTACAAAACCCTAATTTATTGGGCGCTTATCTATTGATGGTACTCAGCGTATGTATCAGTTATATCTTGGTATATATGAAGGAAAATCGTACGCGCGAAGTTATTTCAATGCTAATTATAGGTATTATATTATTCTTAACGATGCTATTAACCTATTCTAGAGGCATTTGGATTAGCTTTGCGGCCATGATCCTTTACTGGGCTATCTTTGTAGATAGAAGATTATTCTTATCCCTATTAGTAGTGCCAATTATCTTGTACTTTTATGATGGTGAAATCGCCTCGAGACTATGGTCCATATTCCAAGGCCATGATACATCAGCTGATCTTCGATGGGCTTTGTGGGATAGTACTATGTATATCGTACGTGAAAACCCAATCTTTGGTATTGGGTGGAATACATTTTACTTAGTATATCCAGATTATAACTATTATATTCAAGGTCCTCACATCTTGATGTATCATGCTCATAATTTGTATCTTAATATATTAGCTGAATCAGGCATCCCAGGATTGATATCATTCCTAGCAGTTATTATTGGTCATGTTATTACATCTATAAGACTTAAAGGGGATATATTCCGCCAAGCTGCACAAGTTGGTGTAGGTGCGTTAGCTATAGGTGTTTTATTTAGTGGCTTATCCGATTTTGAGCTATATAGTCATCAAGTAACCATCGTATTTTGGCAGTTGTTTGGTTGGGTAGGGGCTTTTGTAAAAGTTCAGTTATCTGCTGATAAATCTGCATAATTGTAATATCTTGTATAATTAGCATGTTTTATGGTAGATATATAATTTCATAATATGGTATAATTAATACATACCTTGGGTAGGTACGTATTAGGTAGTATAACCGGTTTTCTAATGTTAGACATAATTGAACATTATCGTTAGCATTTGAAAGCCGGTTTTTTGTATATCATTGTATCTTTATAGGGAGGTGTAAGGTCTAGTTCTTGTATATGAGATGTTGTTTTATATTGAAAAGGGTCTATATATTGTATAGAGAGAGTTCGATTTAATTGAAAAACATCAATATATGCCATATATCGATGATTCCTGTGAGTTATAACGATGTGAATAAAACTTATGTGGAAATGTGAAAATCTATGCATTTTAATCATAATGCACCCATAAAGTGTGACGAAAAATACATTTTAGTCATATAAGTTGACAATACATTGGATGTGGACTACGATGAAGTCGGTTTAAGGAACGACCAAGAGATCAAACTGTCGTTTATACAATGTTACTCTTAAAGGAGATGGTAATGGTGATAGACATCAAAGACCGCGTTAAATGTGCGGCCCTCCAAGGTAAAATTGTCACTGCTTATGATGCAGCTCTTTTGATTAACCCTAACGATAAAGTTGGTATTTCCGGCTTTACTCCATCTGGTTATGCAAAAGCAGTGCCATTGGCATTGGCAGAAAGAATGGAAAAAGAACCATTCAAAATTGATTTGTGGACAGGTGCTTCCGTAGGTGATGAAGCTGATGGCGCGTTAACTCGTGCTAACGGTATCAATCGTCGTTTCCCATATCAAACAAATGGGGATACACGTAAAGCCTTAAATAGCGGTGCTGTTAAATACATCGATATGCATTTAAGCACAATGGCACAAAATGTTCGCTATGGTTTCTTTGGCGATTTAGACGTAGCTATCGTAGAAGTTTGTCAAATCAACGAAGATGGCTCTTTAGTACCTACAACATCTGTTGGTAACTCTCCAACATTTGTTAGTCAAGCTAAAAAGGTTATCGTAGAAGTAAACGTATCCCAACCACTTTCCTTGGTAGGTATGCATGATATCTATGAACCACTCGATCCACCACATCGTAAACCAATTCCATTGGAAACACCTGGTGATCGTATTGGTACTGAAGCAATTCCTTGTGACCCAAGTAAAATTGTTGCAGTAGTACCTTGTGATGTTCCTGATACAACAAGACCTTTGGCACCTATCGATGATGATGCAAAAGCAATGAGTCAACACCTTATCAAATTCTTCGAACAAGAAATTGCAGAAGGTCGTTTACCTAAAAACTTGCTTCCATTACAATCTGGTGTAGGTTCCGTAGCGAATGCGGTAATCAGTGGTCTTGCTAAAGGCCCATTCACAGATTTGTCCATCTATACAGAAGTAATCCAAGATGGTATGTTCGACTTGATCGATGCTGGTAAAGTAACTGTATGTTCCGGTACTGCATTAAGTCCTTCTCCAGATGGGTTGAAACGTTTCTATGCGAATATTGATGAATATCGTAAAAAAATCATTCTTCGTCCGCAAGAAATTTCCAACAACCCTGGTATTGCTCGCCGTATTGGTGTCATTGCCATGAATACCGCTATCGAATTTGATATTTTTGGCAATGTAAACTCTACTCATATTATGGGTAGCAAAATGATGAATGGTGTTGGTGGTTCTGGTGACTTTGCACGTAGTGCATATCTCACTATTTTCTGCACTAACTCCGTTGCTAAAAATGGCGACATCAGTTCTATCGTTCCATATGTATCTCATGTGGATCATCCAGAACATGACACTATGATTTTCTGTACAGAACAAGGTGTTGCTGACTGCCGTGGTTTGAGCCCAGTGGAAAGAGCTCGTTTGATCATTGAAAAATGTGCTCACCCAGACTACAAACCTATGTTAACTGAATACCTAGAAAAAGCATTAGCTGCAACAAAGAATGCCCATACACCTATGTTGCTTGATGAAGCTCTTTCTTGGCATAAACGCTTCACAGAAACTGGAAGCATGAAAAAATAACCTGTTTTTTTAGGAGGATGATGAAAACATGGCTTACGAAAACTTAAAAGCCCAAATTGCTGAGTACAACAAACTTTGTGACGAAAAAAGTGCAAAAACTCCAGAACGTCAAAATTTAAAATACAACCGTGTATACACACCAGTTGATATCGAAGGTTTTGACTATGAACGTGATTTGGGTATGCCTGGCGAATTCCCTTACACTCGTGGCGTACAACCTACTATGTACCGTGGTCGTTTCTGGACAATGCGTATGTATGCAGGCTTCGCTACAGCAGAAGAATCTAACAAACGTTACCGCTACTTAATCGAGTCTGGTGCAACTGGTCTTTCCTGCGCATTCGACTTACCTACACAAATCGGTTACGACTCCGACGATGCAGTTGCAGAAGGCGAAGTTGGTAAAGTAGGTGTAGCGATTGACTCCTTGGCAGATATGGAAATCTTGTTCGACGGCATCGATCTTGGTAAAGTATCCACATCCATGACAATCAACGCTCCAGCATCCGTTTTGTTGGCAATGTACATCGCAGTAGCTGAAAAACAAGGCGTACCTTCCACAGAATTGAAAGGTACAATTCAAAATGATATTTTGAAAGAATACGCAGCTCGTGGTACATACATTTTCCCACCAAAACCATCCATGCGTTTGATCACTAATATCTTCGAATATTGTTCTCAAAACGTTCCAAAATGGAACACAATTTCCATCTCCGGTTACCACATCCGTGAAGCAGGTTCCACAGCAGCTCAAGAAATCGCATTCACAATTGCTGATGGTATCGCATACGTAGAAGCAGCTTTGAAAGCTGGTCTTGATGTTGATACATTTGCTGGTCGTCTTTCCTTCTTCTGGAATGCTCATAACAACGTACTTGAAGAAGTTGCTAAATTCCGTGCATCCCGCCGTTTATGGGCAACAATCATGAAAGAACGTTTTGGTGCTAAAAAACCAAAATCCATGATGCTTCGTGTACATACTCAAACAGCTGGTTCCATGTTGACTGCACAACAAGTTGATAACAACATCGTTCGTGTTGCTCTTCAAACTGCAGCTGCTGTAATGGGCGGTACTCAATCCTTACATACAAACTCCCGTGACGAAGCTTTGGCTCTTCCTACAGAAGCATCTGTACAAGTAGCTCTTCGTACACAACAAATCGTGGCTTACGAATCTGGTTTGGCTGACGTAGTTGACCCATTGGGCGGTTCCTACTATGTAGAAGCTATGACTAACGCTATCTATGACGAAGCTATGGCATACATCAAGAAAATTGATGAAATGGGCGGCGCTGTAGTAGCAATCGAAAAAGGCTACATCCAAAAAGAAATTCAAGAATCCGCTTACAAATGGCAAATGGAAGTTGAATCTGGCTTGCGCACAATCGTTGGCGTAAACAAATTCCAAGTTGAAGAAGAAGCTCCAAAAGACTTACTTCGCGTAGACGCTTCCGTTGGTGTTAACCAATCCAAGAAAACTCAAGCAGTTCGCGCTAACCGCGATCAAGCAGCAGTTGATAAAGCATTAGCAGCTCTTAAAGCTGGTGCAGCTGATGAAAACGTTAACTTGATGCCATTAATTCTTGATGCAGTTAAAACATATGCTACTTTGGGTGAAATTTGTAATGTATTGCGCGAAGTATTCGGTGAATACGAAGCTCATTCCACATTATAATATCGGCTAATTTCGGAGGTAATTAATCATGGCAGAAAAACGTATTAGAGTAATCGTAGCAAAACCAGGTCTTGATGGTCATGACCGTGGTGCAAAAGTAGTAGCACGCGCACTTCGCGATGCTGGTTTCGAAGTAATCTACACTGGTCTTCGTCAAACTCCAGAACAAATCGTTGAAGCAGCTCTTTCTGAAGACGTTAATGTAGTTGCATTATCCCTTCTTTCTGGTGCTCATAACACATTGTTCCCTAAAATTGTTGAACTTTTGAAAGAAAAAGGCATGGGCGATGTACTTGTAATCGGTGGTGGCGTTATTCCTGACGCTGATATCCCTGGTTTGAAAAAAGCTGGCGTAGCAGCAGTATTCACTCCTGGTACACCAACTGGCGATATCGTTAAATTCATCAACGAAAACGTTAAATAATTAATTGGGCAAGAGAGGAGCACAACTGAATAGTTGGCTCCCCTCTATTCCCATATTCTAAGATAGGTGGTGAGGCGAGTGGATTTAGTTAAAGAACTTTTCGAAGGTTCTCGACTAGCCTTAGCACGGTCCATAACAGCTGTAGAAAACGAGTATGATAATGCCATTGATATTATGAAGGCTATTTACCCTAAAACAGGGAATGCACGTATTCTCGGTATTACAGGGGCCCCTGGTGCTGGTAAAAGTACATTGACAGATAAAGTTGTTAAACATTATCTAGATCAAGGTAAGAAAATCGGCATCGTTGCCATCGACCCAACAAGCCCATTCTCTGGTGGTGCTATCTTGGGGGACCGTATTCGAATGAATGATTTGACATTAAATGAAAATGTATTCATTCGAAGCATGGGCACGCGTGGTAGTCTTGGTGGATTATCTAAAAAGACTGCAGACGTTGTAAAACTCATGGATGCCTTTGGCATGGATTTAGTAATCATTGAAACAGTAGGTGTAGGTCAATCAGAAGTAGATATCGTAAAAAATGCAGATACTACATTGGTTGTACTTGTTCCTGGTCTCGGTGATGATATCCAAGCTATCAAGGCGGGTATTCTTGAAATTGGCGATGTATTTGCTATCAATAAAGCTGACCGAGATGGTTGTGATCGTTTGAATGTAGAAATTGAAATGATGCTTGACCTAGACTCTCGTGAAGTAAAATGGCGCCCACCGATTAAGCGCACAATTGCTAGTAAAGACCAAGGCGTAGATGAACTCATCGACGCTTTAGATGAACATTTTGAGTATCTTGAAGATTCTGGTGAATTGGAATCTCGTCGGGCAGAACGTACTCGTGATGAAATCATCGCAATGATTAATGAACAAATTGGTCGTTATGTAGCTGACAAAATCGTTACAAGCGACGAATTTAATAGCCAAGTGGCAGCTGTTAATGAACGCGAAAGCGATCCATACACAGTTGTTAACGGCGTAATGACAAGCGTGCTAAAGTAGACGGCGACTACATAGCATTAGAGATTTAGCCTTATAAAGGAGATAATCGAAATGGCTTTTAAAGTATTACAAGTGGATCACATCGGTATTGGTGTTAATGATTTAGCAGCAACTAAAGAATTCTATAAAAATGCATTGGGTATTGAACATCTTCCTGAAGATGAAGTGGTTGAAGAACAAAAAGTAAAAGTATCCTTCTTCCCATGTGGCGATGCTGAACTTGAATTCTTAGAAACTACAACTCCAGATGGCCCTATTGGTAAATTCATCGAAAAAAATGGCGGTCGTGATGGTATCCAACACGTTGCATTGCGCGTTGATAATATTGAAAATGCTATTGCTGATTTGATGGCTAAAGGCGTTCGTATGATTGACGAAAAACCTCGTTACGGTGCAGGCGGTTCCTCCATTGCTTTCTTACATCCAAAAGCAACAGGCGGCGTATTGCTTGAATTATGTCAACGTATGAAATAATACAGTATCCAATTCACATCATTATGTATGAGTAATAGATATACATATTCATATAATCATGAGTTATATATTAAATATGTATGCATGCTTGAACTTTAATTATTAATGAAATAAAATGATACTGTAACAAGTTTTATTTGGAGGTGCTATAATGGCAACAGTGCAAGAAAAAATCGAGTTATTGCACGAAAAACTAGCTAAAGTTAAAGCTGGTGGCGGTGAAAAACGCGTTGAGAAACAACATGCTCAAGGCAAAATGACTGCTCGTGAACGTTTGGCTAAATTGTTCGATGATAACTCTTTCGTTGAACTTGATCAATTTGTTAAACATCGTTGTGTTAACTTCGGTCAAGACAAGAAAGAATTACCAGGCGAAGGTGTAGTAACTGGTTATGGTACTATTGACGGTCGTTTAGTATATGCATTCGCACAAGATTTCACTGTAGAAGGTGGTTCCCTTGGTGAAATGCATGCTGCTAAAATCGTTAAAGTACAACGTTTAGCAATGAAAATGGGTGCTCCTATCATTGGTATCAATGATTCCGGCGGTGCTCGTATTCAAGAAGCTGTAGATGCTCTTGCTGGTTACGGTAAAATTTTCTTTGAAAATACAAATGCATCTGGCGTTATTCCACAAATTTCCGTAATCATGGGTCCATGCGCAGGCGGTGCTGTATATTCTCCAGCATTGACTGACTTCATCTACATGGTTAAACACACATCTCAAATGTTCATCACTGGTCCTGCAGTTATCAAATCTGTAACTGGTGAAGAAGTAACAGCTGAAGACCTTGGTGGTGCAATGGCTCACAACTCCGTATCTGGTGTTGCTCACTTTGCAGCTGAAGACGAAGATGATTGCATCGCTCAAATTCGCTACTTATTAGGCTTCTTGCCATCCAATAACATGGAAGATGCTCCATTAGTAGACACTGGCGATGATCCAACTCGCGAAGACGAAGGCTTGAACAGCTTGTTGCCTGATAACAGTAACATGCCATACGACATGAAAGATGTTATCGCAGCTACTGTAGATAATGGCGAATACTATGAAGTACAACCATTCTATGCTACAAACATTATCACTTGTTTCGCACGTTTTGACGGTCAATCCGTTGGTATCATTGCTAACCAACCAAAAGTAATGGCTGGTTGCTTGGACATCAATGCATCCGACAAATCTTCCCGTTTCATCCGTTTCTGTGATGCTTTCAATATTCCAATCGTTAACTTCGTTGACGTTCCTGGTTTCTTGCCTGGCACAAATCAAGAATGGGGCGGTATCATTCGTCATGGTGCTAAAATGTTGTATGCTTACTCTGAAGCTACAGTACCAAAAATTACTGTTATCACTCGTAAAGCATACGGCGGTTCTTACCTCGCTATGTGTTCCCAAGATTTGGGCGCTGACCAAGTATACGCTTGGCCTACATCCGAAATCGCTGTAATGGGTCCTGCTGGTGCAGCTAACATTATCTTCAAAAAAGATGAAGACAAAGACGCTAAAACAGCTAAATACGTAGAAGAGTTCGCAACTCCATATAAAGCTGCAGAACGTGGCTTCGTAGATGTTGTAATCGAACCAAAACAAACTCGTCCAGCAGTTATCAACGCTTTGGCTATGCTTGCAAGCAAACGCGAAAACCGTGCTCCAAAGAAACATGGTAATATTCCATTATAATTCGATTCGATAACAAGATCATCGAATTTGGGAGATACCTTTCTTTACTACTTTTTTAGAAAGGGGAATGATTATGGAAGGACAAGCAGTTACTACCAATCCTTGGTTAATCATGGCCATTAATATGACAGTTGTATTTGTTGTGTTGATTCTTTTAGGTATTTTGATGTCAATCGTTCATTTGATTGACCCTACTAAGAAGAAAAAAGACGTACCACCAAGTGCACCTGTTGCGGCTCCCGCAGCTACACCGGTGGCTGCACCAAATGCATCTGCTCAAAATGAAGGTGAAGTAGTAGCAGCTATCGTAGGTGCCATTGTGGCGATGGGGTATTCATCTGAACAAATTGCATCTATTCGACCTACAGCAACCAGTGCTAAATGGCGCTTGGAAGGTCGTTTAAGCGGTAGAGGTTAATAATATTTTAGGAGGCATTTGTAATGAGCAATGCTACAACAACTAACGGTAAAGCTCCATCTCAAGATGTAGTAGCAGTAATCGTTGGTGCATTAGCGGCAATGGGTTATTCCGCTGATCAAATCGCGCATATCCGTCCAATCGTAAGCTATAATTGGAAAATGGAAGGACGTTTGCGCGGTAATCGATAAGATTATTGGCAGTTAGATAATCTAATAGATTATCCAATTTATATGTGTAAAAAAATTTTATAAGTATTGTGTAGACACTACACATTTTGGAGGAATTTAAAATGAAAAAATTCAACATTACAGTAAACGGCACAGCATATGATGTAGAAGTTAATGAAGTAAAAGGTGCAGCTCCTGCAGCAGCTCCTAAAGCAGCTCCAGCAGCAGCTCCTAAAGCAGCTCCTGCACCAGCTCCAGCTCCAGCTGCAGCAGCAGCTCCAGTTCCAGCAGGTGCTGAAACTGTAAAAGCTCCAATGCCTGGTAAAATCTTATCTGTAGCAGTATCCGCTGGTCAAGCAGTTAAAAAAGGCGAAACTTTGTTGATCCTTGAAGCTATGAAAATGCAAAACGAAATCGCAGCTCCTCATGATGCTGTAGTTGCAGAAGTTCGCGTAGCTGCTAACCAAACTGTATCCACTGGCGACGACATGGTTGTTCTTGGTTAATACCAAGTTGTGTGTGGCGCGGCTGAGCCGCGTCATATGACAATTTTATATTTGTGAAAGGGGAACGCATATGGAGGCTTTTGCTGTTGCGATTCAATCCGTTATTACTGATAGCGGGTTCCTCGCATTTACAACAGGCAATGCTATTATGATTCTTGTAGGTTTGATCCTATTGTACTTGGCATTTGCTAAAGAGTTTGAACCTTTATTGTTGGGTCCGATTGCGTTTGGTTGTGTACTTGCTAATATTCCTCGTAATGGTTTCGAAGAAGGCGTTATGGCACTTATTAGCGCAGGTATCTCCCAAGAAATCTTCCCACCTTTAATTTTCCTTGGTGTAGGTGCAATGACTGACTTTGGTCCACTCATTGCTAATCCTAAAACATTGCTTTTAGGTGCTGCTGCTCAAATCGGCGTATTCGTTGCTTTAGGTGGCGCAATGATGCTTGGCTTTACAGCTCAAGAAGCAGCTGCTATCGGTATCATCGGTGGTGCTGACGGTCCTACATCCATTTACTTAGCTACTAAGCTAGCTCCTCATTTATTAGGTGCTATCGCGGTTGCCGCATATTCCTATATGTCCTTGGTACCGTTGATTCAACCACCTGTAATGAAATTATTCACTACGCAAAAAGAACGCGAAATTGTTATGGAACAATTGCGTGAAGTTACACGTTTTGAAAAAATCGTATTCCCAATTATTTCTACGATCTTCATTTCCTTATTGCTTCCTTCCATTACATCCCTTTTAGGTATGTTGATGTTAGGTAACTTGTTCCGTGAATCTGGCGTAACTGATCGTTTGTCCGATACATCTCAAAATGCGTTGATCAATACTGTTACTATCTTCTTAGCAACTGGTACTGGTTTAACAATGAGTGCGGAACACTTCTTAAGTGTGCAAACACTCCTTATCATTTGCTTAGGTTTGGTTGCATTCATCGGTGGTACTGCTGGTGGCGTATTATTCGGTAAATTGATGAGCTTAGTAGATGGTGGTAAAACAAATCCACTTATTGGTTCTGCTGGTGTATCCGCGGTTCCAATGGCGGCTCGCGTATCTCAAGTTGTAGGTGCGAAAGCTAACCCAGCTAACTTCTTGCTCATGCATGCTATGGGTCCAAACGTAGCTGGCGTTATCGGTACAGCAGTAGCAGCAGGTACAATGCTTGCTATGTTGTCCAACCACTAGTAATTTAATAATTATTCACCAAGGTGTGCCTAATTAGGTACACCTATTGGTGAATATAAAAACCCTTTAAATCTATGTATTCATGCATAAATAGGGTATATTTGCAATAAATGCTTTTCAGATCGGTCATTAGGTGATACAAGAATTCACACAATAACCTTCTAGTGCTTTAAATTTAGTAGAGGTGGTCACTTGTTATCTGTAGAATTAAAAATACTGATTTGTTTTATCTGGGCATTTATTGTATTTTTTATTACGGCACTGATTATCGGTGTTGAAGGCAAAGCTAAATGGTTTCAACGCAGAACTAAATATACTTGGTTTAATCGCCGAGGATTTTTAGGTGAAACCTTATTCTTTGGGTATCCTAAAACAAGAGAGGGATATGGGATCACTTTTTTGATGGCTTCCGCCATTGGTATCGTAGGTTATATTTTATACCTCTTATAACTATATCAGTGCATTTCTCTGAAGGGAGATGATGATGTATGGGTACTGCAGAACAAACCTTAATCGTCCTCGCAGTCATGGCTGTTTTATTTGTTACGGAAATTATTCCTTTAGCTATTACTTCTTTAGGCGGCGCTATTACACTTGGCCTTATGGGTATTATTACTCCTAAGGTTGTATTCTCTGGTTTATCTGATAGTACAGTTGTGTTGTTTGCTGGCATGTTCGTTGTTGGTGCAGCATTGTTCTACACTGGTTTGGCTCAAAAAATTGGGGAAACAGTAGTATCTCATGCTGGTACTAGCGAAAATGGCTTAATGCTAGCAATCATGGTTGTTACAGCAACTATGTCCGCATTCTTATCTAACACTGGTACTACAGCTGCTTTACTTCCTGTAGTTGTTGGTATCTGTGCTGTTGCTAAGATTCCTGCATCTCGCCAATTGATGCCTTTAGCATTCGCTGCAGGTATTGGTGGTATCATTACAATGGTTGGTACACCTCCAAACATTATTGTAAGTGGTACATTAACTAAATTTGGTGAACAACCATTTGGTTTCTTCGAATTTGCTTGGATCGGTATTCCTTTGACTGTCGCAACTATCGCATTTATGATGCTTATTGGTAAACATTTATTGCCTAAGCATGAAATTCAAGATGCTGGCGACGTTGAACAAGAAGTAGCTGCTGAAGATATTTCTAACGATCCTAAGAAACAATTATACTCTGGTCTTATTCTTTTAGGCGTAATCATTGCTATGATTTTAGGTGACTTCCTAAAAGGTTATGGTATCAACTTACCATTGAGCATGGTTGCAGTTATTGGCGCAATGCTTTGCGTATTAACTGGTTGCTTGAACGAAAAACAAGCTTACACATCTATTGACTGGGTAACAATCTTCTTATTCGCTGGTATGATGCCAGTAGCAACTGCACTTGATCAATCTGGTGCAGGCAAAATGATTGCTAATGCAGTAATCGGTGTTATGGGTTCTGACCCTAGCCCTTACTTTGCAACAGCAGTATTATTCGCATTGTCTTGTGTTATGACTCAATTTATGTCTAACACAGCATCTTGCGCATTATTGGCTCCTATCGGTATCTCCATTGCTCAAGGTATGGGCGCTGACCCTCATGCTGTATTGATGGCTATCGGCGTTGCTGCATCTTGTGCATTCGGTACACCTGTAGGTACACCTCCAAATACATTAGTACTTGGCCCTGGTCAATACAAATTTACAGACTATGTAAAAGCCGGCGTTCCATTGATTTTAGTTTGCTTCGTAGTAAGCTTAATTATCATTCCAATGGTATGGCCATTCTTCCCTGGTAAATAATAGGGGATAGGTTACTCTACTATAAAGCACATACGAGGTCGAATCGTAAGATTCGGCCTCGTTTTTTATTATGATTTCGGTTACATGATTTTAATACAAATTACATATTTTAGGATAATCAAAATCAATATAAATTAAACTAATTTACATAATTAACTTTATGCAATTGACTATATCAAAAAAATATGATATAGTATATTGTATAATTTATAATTATATAATATTAAGTAAGGAGGTCATCTATGACAAAAGAAAGATTTAACATGTTAGTTGGTTCTATTGGTGCATTTATTGGTGTATTTGTATTTTTAGCCTATATCCCACAAATAATTGCTAATCTTCATGGTCAACCTAGTCAACCATGGCAACCATTATTTGCAGCAGTATCCTGTTTGATCTGGGTATTATATGGTTGGACAAAATCACCTAAACGTGATTATATTTTAATCGTACCAAACCTTGCAGGCGTTATTTTAGGTACACTAACATTCTTAACATCTTTCTAAGTGCTATAAGAAAAAAATAGTATTATTGTTATATAGTGAATAATAGTAAAGATATTACTTTACTTTATAAATATAAATGAGGTCGAATCGTATGATTCGGCCTTTTTTAGAGTGAAGTTTATATGTTAGATTAAAATATAGATAAGCGTTAAATCTGTTGTAATAAAAAAATAGTTTTTATGATAATAAATATTGATAATTAAATTCCTATTATAATGATTAGGATTTTATAAAATTGATAATTACAACATTCTCATTTGTTGAGTATTATACTCAATTTAATAAATGAAAAATAATATCAAAATACCTATAAACATAGGCTTTGTATGATAAAAATGAAAAAGTAATATGCAAAAATATATACAGTTTTTTATCATTTTCATTTGACTTTCAAAAAGAACTGTGTGATAATGAGAACATAAGTTGAGGCAAGTGCCTTTCTAAATGATAATAAAAAGTTCTGATCTATATTTTTTATGGAGGTCCTAATTATGAGAGTTATTGCTGATGGTTGCATTAAATGTGGTTCTTGCGCATCTGTTTGCCCAGTTTCTGCTATTTCTGAAGGCGAAACTAAATACGAAATCAACGATACTTGCATCGATTGCGGTTCTTGCGAATCCGTTTGCCCAGTATCTGTAATTTCCGCTGAGTAATCACAAATTAAACGGCCCCTCATTGAGGGGCTTTTTATTTTGCCTAAATTTGCTTAACTTAGTATAATAGGACTATTAAGATATATATTATAGTAAGGGAGTACATCTTGTTTTATATTATACTAATCCTATGGTTACTGTTAGATCAATGGACTAAATATTACATTATGAATCATTTTATGTTAGGTGAGTCTTTAGTGGTTATACCTAATGTATTTCATTTAACATATATTATTAATCGTGGTGCTGCATTCGGTATGCTAGCTAACCAGCGATGGTTCTTTTTATTGGTCGCTGTTATTTTGCTAGGTGCTTGTGCGTATTATTGGAAGCGCTTGTCAAAAGGTCCGTGGACGTTGCAGATTGGATCTGCTTTATTAGTGTCTGGTGCTATTGGTAATGGCATTGATCGTTACATGATTCATGGTGTGGTAGATTTTTTTGATTTCCGTATATGGCCTATCTTTAATGTTGCTGATATTGGTATCTGTGTAGGTGTAGCTTTAGTAGTCTACTATTTATTTACATTAAAAGATGATGATAAATAATTCATATATGATGACAAATAATTAATTAATATATGATACTTAACTCATAGAGAGGTAGAGGATGAACGAATATATTGTAAGTGCTGAGCAAGATGGCATGAGACTTGATGTGTTTTTAACAGAACAAATGGAAGGGTCTCGTAGCTATATTCAAAGCTTAATAAAAGGTGGTCACGTTACTGTTGGTAATAAGATTGGTAAAGCAAATCTTAGACTTACACCAAATACTGTGATTCATGTAGAGGTACCAGAGCCTGAATCGGTAGAGGTAAAGGCAGAAGATATTCCTTTAGATGTATTGTATGAAGATCATGATATTATCATTGTAAATAAGCCACGTGGTATGGTTGTTCATCCTGCAGTGGGCAATTATTCTGGCACACTTGTTAATGCATTGTTATATCATTGCAAAGATTTATCTGGTATTAATGGTGAGATTAGACCTGGTATTGTCCATCGTTTAGATAAAGATACATCTGGCGTTATGATTGCTGCTAAGAATGATGCAGCCCATATAGGTTTAGCTGAGCA
>URPT01000025.1 GCA_900549845.1 uncultured Veillonella sp.
CACTTCACGACCATCAGGATATACAAGTGCTAAGGCACACACATAATGACCTGTGCGGTCGCTTTTACCTTGAAGCTCACGAATCAATTTTTCATTATTAGCTTGATCATCGCCATGATGACCTGCATAACGAGCAGAATACACACCTGGTGCCCCATTAAGAGCATCTACAGTGATGCCAGAATCGTCCGCAAGGCATGGACGATTTGTAGCCTTTGCGTAGTAATGGGCTTTCAAAAGAGCATTTTCCATAAAGGTTGTACCTGTTTCCTCTGGTTCCTCGATGGAAATGACCTCTTTTACTGGCACACAATCAATAGATAAATGAGAGAACGCCTCGGAAAACTCACGAATTTTTCCTTTATTTCCTGTAGCTAATACGATTTGTTCCATCTTACACCTCCGGAGCTGTAGGATATACCTTACCTACCTTATCTGCTGTCGCACCAAGTACTTCACGTTGTTTAGCCATGAGCTCATCGGTAGCAGCCTCTGCTAAATCAAGTAACGCATTGAGTTCATCACGGTTAAAGGTACCGTGTTCGCCTGTACCTTGTACCTCAACCATATTGCCAGAGCCTGTGCGCACCACATTCATATCAACGATAGCAGCACTGTCCTCTTCATAGCAAAGATCTGTAATAGGACCTTCAGGACCAATCCCTACGGAAATAGCGGCACAGAAATCAGTAATTGGGAATTTACCGGCTCCACCAAAGGTGAAGTCCACCGCATCAACAAGGGCCACAAAGGCACCTGTAATAGAGGCTGTACGCGTACCACCATCGGCTTGGATAACGTCGCAGTCGATTGTAATAGAACGTTCACCAAGAGCTTCAAGGTCTACGACAGCGCGCAATGCACGGCCGATAAGACGTTGAATTTCTACGGTACGGCCCGTTTGTTTCCCCTTTGCCGCCTCACGGCTTACACGAGTTTGCGTAGAACGTGGCAACAAAGAATATTCGGCTGTTACCCATCCTTGGCCAGAACCTTTTAGCCAGCGCGGCACAGAATCCTCCACAGTAGCCGTGCAGATAACCTTAGTCTTACCGCACTCAATGAGTACAGAACCTTCTGCATACTCTGTAAAATTCCGTGTTATTTTAATAGGTCGCAATTGACCTGCTGTTCTATTATCACTGCGCATAGGAACCTCACCATTCTAAAACTAAACATTAGAACGCCCCTTACACAAAGGGGCGTTATTTCTTCTTATTATATCACATGTTAACTATTTTTTATTACCATGAATCGGATTGTAATGTCCGTTGTGAACATAATACGGTGCATTTCTATAAAAAATCCTTACCATATTATAAGAATCTCTACCATATTATAAGAGTCTCTACAATATTATAAAAACTACCATCATAATTCATACTGGCCTTCGCCAAGTGGGTCTACCACAACATAGCGACTAGCACCACCTTCTGCTTTGGCTCGTTTAGCCTCTGCAATCGCATCTTGACGAGTACCTTCGTCCGCTTGCCAAGGGATAAACATAGCATATACACTTTGTGGACCATAAGGTCCATATTGGCCTCGTGAAAGTACGCTATGCCATCCTACTTTATCTTCGTACATGCGAACCTTTTCAAGGCGTTCCTCTTGTACGCCCGTTTCATCATAGTACACATTGTAGCGGTTAGACCATATATCACCTACACCTGTTCGTTCCTCTTCAGCCATCTTATGGCGATTAGCCCATTGGACCTTCCACTTAGCAATGAGATCATCTATATAAGCTGTTACGTTTTGGCTTTGCTTATATTTAACAGGGTCAAAGGCAGGTTCTACGACCTTACTGTAATCAAGGCCTGCCATGGATAAAATGATACCTGTATTTACATAGGGCAACGCCTCTTGTACAGAATAACCACCTTCTAATACTGCTATATCGGCTTGTAATAAATCCACAAGCTCCGCATAACCCTTTGCAGTAACCTGCATATTCGCTAAAGGATCACTAAAGTGATTATCTTGACCTGCCGAGTTGATAACAATATCTGGATTAAACTCTTCCAAAATAGGCAATACGAGTTCACGCATAACCTTCATCAAGCCTTCGTCACCTGTGCCTGGCGGTAATGGGATATCTATATTGCCTCCGATGGCTTGAGGTCCACCGAATTCATCCATAAAGCCTGTGCCAGGATATAGGGTTCGTCCATCTTGGTGGAAACTAATGTATAGCGTATCTGGATCATGATAGAACACATCTTGAGAGCCATCTCCATGATGTACATCTGTATCTACCACAGCCACTCTCTTAATACCATAGGTTTGGCGCATGTGCTGTATCATGACGGCTTCAATGTTAATGGTACAGAATCCACGGATACCATGAACCATAGCCATTGCATGATGCCCTGGAGGTCTTACTAAAGCAAAGGCACGATCTACTTCACCGCGCATAACCGCATCAGCAGCTGCAATAGCACCGCCCGCTGACACACGATGTGCTTCCGTTACCCAGGACTCTAAATCTGGGGCACCCACATGAACACGCTCTATGGTATCCCAATCGGCTACGATAGGATTATATTCCTTAATATTAGGTATATCTAATAGCCCTTCCTCTACGATTTGATCTCGCGTATATAGCAATCTCTCTTGTCGTTCTGGATGGGTTTCAGAAATCTTCCAGTCAAAGGCAGGGAAAAACACTAAACCTAAACTATGTTTTGGTGCATTTTCATCAGTATGTAACATATCACCTATATTTGTGTTAATAGCTTTATTCATACCCGCATGTCCAAGTCCATGACGTTCACGATAGGATAGTCCTTTATTCCACATACTGCTTCACCCCCGCTGCTAGTTGTACTTTTACAGTGATCAACCGTTCCATCGATTGCCAGCCCTCTACTACAGGGAAGTCTTCGATACTAATCACCTCTATATCTTGGTCCTTACCAAGACCTAAACGCAATGCTTCTTCACTGAGAGCCTCTTTAGCTCGTTCCACTACTTGTTCTACTCGCTTCAACGTACAGGTTTGTTGTTTAATCCCTAGTTCAGGAATAACGAGTAAGCGTCGTTTTGTATCGACATGAACAGTGAGTTCAATGGTCGATAATGCTAGGGCTGCTCCGATAGCATTAGCCACCGCCGCATTTTCTGGTATGGTAATCGGTAAATCCATATATTTACCTATACTAGGTCCCAGGCTTGGTGCCGTTCCACCTACTACCACGATTTGAGCAGGTACAAATACATCGGGATTTACAATATCCGCTACTACATAGATAGGTCGTTTGTTTTCTGCCCTTACCACCTCATCTATGCCATGCTGAATTGTTTGTAACGCCTTATTTACGATTGATTGAGCAACGTCAGAAGCAGTTATATCCTCTGTTAATTGTTGTTGAGTCTCAGTTGTATTTCCGTTTGTACTAGCATTTAGTCTATTAGCCAATACCTCCATAGCTCGTTCAGCTAATCCAACCTTACCATAGCTCGCATACCCTAGTACGATGAGAGCATCCCCTAATGTAGGTTCCTCACCGCCTAATGCTACCGATGGCCCCACCCGTTCAGGTCCGACAGTAATTTCACCATCTACAATGCGAACGACAGATTCACCACCAATACCAACAGAGGTAACGGCAAAGGAGCGTACCGCACTTGGGTATTCACGAATAGATACACCACTTTTAGTCATCAACGGTCTGCCTTGTTTCCACAAAGAAATATCTGTAGTGGTACCGCCAATATCTAAAGCAACTGTATGTTCATTCCCAATAGCTCCAAGAGCAGATAAGCCCAGTACGGTTGCCGCAGGTCCTGTAAAAGCGGTCTCTACAGGTCTACTCACCATATGTTCCATAGGTAAAGAACCTCCATCGGCCTTTAATATATGAAGTGGAGCCTTAATGTTTCGCACGCTTAACGCATCTTCTACATTCTTCTTAAATACTGTAAATACCGGTGTTACAGCGCTATTAAAATATGCGCTAATAGTGCGACGCGGAAAATTCAAAGAGCCGCTTAATAAGCTGCCATTAGAGATAGTATTATATCTATCTTTCAATGCTTCTGTTATAGATAATTCTTCTTGAGGATTCCGTACCCCAAATTTAGCAGATACAGCAGCCAAATCTGTGCCACTGCGAGATTGTACCATTTCGGCTATATGTCGAACTGCATTTGTAGGTGTACGTTCCACCACAATACCTCTATGATCAGTATAACCTTGAAGATAGACAGGATTTACAGGGAATATATCGTCCACATTCCGTCCAGGTCCCGTTACTACAAACAGGTCTACCACTTGCTCTTTCTCTTCCACGATGGTGTTTGTTACTACAGTAGTAGACAGCGTAACTTGATCAATATTTGTAGTATCACAATGTTGGAGAATGGCATCAAGGGCCTCGCCTATACCTTGCATTAAATTATCTTTGGTAGTCCGTCTTTTAGCAGATGCTACTACACGATGGCCATCGATGATGACCGCATCTGTAAAAGTACCACCTACGTCTAAACCTAGTAACATACGACCTCCTAATTAGTATAAAAAAAGCTGTACCCATCTCTATGTGATGAGTACAGCCTTCTGTTATTTACCAGATACAGATGCGTAATTTTTAATGATAACAATCGGAGTCATTTGGCTATCATTACCAAATGGATTATCGATCAATAATTGTGCAATTTTATTACCGTCAATACCACGGCTTGTACCTAATACAGCTGAACGTTTTAAATCATTAACGTCAGCTACGACAGCGCCATAACAGCCTGTGCGAGATACGATTTTCTCAGCCACTTTATCTGGATCCTTTGGACCAAATACGATGTGCTTGTCGAATGGAGGCATTGTACCAGTTACATCATCTGTTAAAGATGCTGCACGAGCAATTGCATAGAATACACCCGGTTTGCGGAAAATCTTAGCAATAGCACCTAAAATAAAGGCACCCAATACTTTCCATTTACCATCTAGATTCATAGCGGATTGCATGCCATAAATGGATGCCATAGAGCCATCTGGATGGATAAAGCGATTGATTAAACGAGCTTGCCAGCAAACATTTAACTCTTCAGGACGTGTAAAACGACCTTGTGTAATAGCTACTACAGATTCAGCTACACATACGATATCTTCAGGTCCAATATTATGACCGCCAAATTCAACGATAGCATCCACGATGTCATCATTATCTGTAAGAATACGTGTTGGCACACATACTAACTCTAATTCTGCCATTGTTATGCCTCCTTATTGAACCAATGCTGCTTGAACTTCTTCAGCAGTCAAACGAATACGTTGTTTATCGATATGATAATCTGTACGGCCTACGATTTGGTAGTAAATATCGATGTCCATATAAGGGAAGCCCTTAATATCTTCACGAATATTGCCATTTTTACCTGTCAATGTAACGAATACACGAATAGTACCGCCTTTGCGAGGTTTGATGATAACTGCTTCAAAATAGCCATCATGACGAGGACGATTAATGTCCATAGCCCATGCATGTACTTTCACAGCATCAAAATGTTCCTCTGGCAACAATGGACGTGGGAATAAGTCCATAATTGTACCAAGTTGACGTCCTTTGTTCACAAATGGAATATCACAGAACAAGGTAATAGATTCAAAATTACGGTCAGATACTTGGAAGTTTGTTGCACGTTTTGGCAATAAAATAACCTTTTCATTACCTTGTTTCAATACGAACAAACGGAATAATAAATACAAAGCTGCAATAGCTACAATAATAGCTATTACTACACTTAGGATGTTATAAAACCACATAGGGCATCTCCTTTATAATGTAATATGTTCAATGCTGCGACGACTTGTATCAAGGAAAGAGGCGCTCAGCGTATCACCAAGCTCAATATCCTTTGTAAAATACAATGACACAGTACCCGCCGTCTTTTGAGGGTTAAACAAATCTTTACCCTCTAATCTGCGGCGAACAAGTTCACTCGTTTCAAAAGCAGGGTCGATGAATTGAATGCGCCCTGACGTCAGTTCCTCTAGCAAAGGTTGTACAAATGGGAAATGAGTACAGCCCAAAACTACGACCTCAATTTCTCGGGACAATAAAGGTTCTAGATATTCAGTACATACATCGCGTACAAAATAGTCATCTAAATGACCTTGCTCAATGAGGCCTGCCAATTCAGGACATGGTTGCTCCCATACGAGCACTTCATGATCAACTTCAAGGGCTACATGTTTATGAATATGACTATTCACAGTTGCTGCCGTCGCCATGATACCAATTGTCTTGCTTTTGCTTTGACTAATCGCTGTTTTTACGCCTTGTGATACTCCAATAACGGGTACAGACACGCGTTCACGTACCGCATCAAGGGCTACAACAGTAAACGTATTACAAGCAATAACCATCAATTTTACAGGCTGTTTTTCAAGAGCCTCTGCAATATGACAAGCTAAATAAGTAATTTCATCATCACTACGATTCCCCACCGGGTTATTCGCATTATCACCAATATAGATGAAGTCTTCGTTAGGGAATTGTTCTTGTAAGACCTTTAAAACAGATAGCCCGCCTACACCGGAGTCAAACACGCCGATAGGCAATTGTTGTACATTACTCATTAGGCATCTCCTCAACAGCTGCTAACATAGGCTGATAAAAAGTATCGTCTAATCGCACAATTTTACCTGTTGATTTTGACATAAATGCATTCTTAGTCTCTCCCGTAGCTAGGAGCGCACCATCACTGGCACGGCGCATACGATAACGGAATATCATTTGTGCACGTGTCATTTTAACCAAATATGTTTCGATGTGAAGTTCATCATCAAAATTTGCTGGTTCTTTATAATTGCAGGATACATTCATGATAGGAAATACAATATCCTCATTCATCATATCCCACAGGGTTACACCGATTTGACGAAGGAATTCAATGCGTGCCATTTCAAACCATCTAAAATGATTACTATGGTGCGCAATACCCATCATATCGGTTTCGTAAAATCGTACATTTACTGAAGCAATATGCATATATTTATCCTTCTTTTTTCATAGAATACAACCTTCATTGTATATCTATTACTTTAGCGTGTCAAATAAATAAAGGCAGTTCAATCGCAACGGATCAAACTGCCTTAATGGTTAAAAGCTAGTTACTGCCACCAAATGGGAAGTATTTTTTTGCCTCTTCTTGATGACGAGTTTTAATGTAACGATTGGCAACCTTGAAGGCAAGACCAAGCACGGCTACATCATCTATCCAACCTAATACAGGAATTGTATCCGGTACAATATCAATAGGTAATACGAGATACCCTAAGGCACCAGCAATGACTGCTTTTACATATTTTGGAGTGTCCTTGTCACGCATGCAGAGGAACAAGGTCACTGCTCGTTGTACAAAGGCAAGCTTCTTACCATATCGTCCTAAAAAAGCGGCGAATTTAGATTCGTTAAAATACTTACCATATGTAATAATTTTTAATGGATTCATCTTCATAATCCTTTAGCGCCTATTTGCGCAAACCACCAATTTTATCTTTTGCTGTATTAACAGTGTTTGTAGCAACATCTTTTGCTGTTTCAACAGCATCATTAGCTTTAGTTTTTGCAGTTTCTACTGCAGCTTGTGCAGAAGCTTTAGCTACTTCTACGCCACCTTTAGCTAATTCTTTAGCTACATCAATATTTTCTTTAGCAACATCAATTTTCTCTTTTGCCGCATCGGTTACTTTCGCCACAACTTCTGCTGCATTGTCATGAAGTTGATATTTTGTTTCGTTATTCCATTTATCGATAGCAGGTGTTACTTTTTCTTCGTAAACTTGTTTCAAAGTTTCTTTAGCAAGACCTGTTTCATTAGCAATACCAGCCCAAACGTCGCGTTGACCTTGTGTGAAAGGAATGCTAGCGCTTGCATCACGGATGATGTCACCTGCTATAGCTTTACCGCTTTCAAGGAATTCAGCAACCATTGGTTTATAACGTTCGATATCAGAAGGCATACCATCTTGGATCCAAATGTGAGCAATTTTACCGATAGCATATGTTAAACCAACTGCTACAGGAACGCGAACTGCTTTTAGAGGAACAAGAAGAGAAATAGTCGCTGTACCTACAGCTGTGCTAAGACCACCAACTAGACCCACTACGGCACCAGATTGCAATTCTACTTCGTAAAGATGTGCAATGCGAGTTACCATATACGTTGCATTGGCGCACAAAGCAACACTGCTGAATTTAGGGGATAATGCCAATGCCGCTGCACGACCTGCACCCCAGAAAATAAATTGTTCAACTTGATAGTCACGATCTTGAGAACCATCCATAAGTGGCTCAAGTGTTACGCCATTATATTCTGCCATAAGTATTCTCCTTTGTTGTGAACCAACTATAGGTCATATTATTAGTATTATTATACCATTCTATTGCTAGAAGTGAAATGAATTTTTCTAATTATCTATAGATTTAAAAAATAAAATAACTTCCAATATTTTCTATCTTACCAACTAGTGAGACCACCATCGATAGTCCATGCTGCCCCCGTTACAAAGGAAGCTTTATTGCTCAATAAAAATACAATAACCTCTCCAATTTCATGAGGTTGACCAATGCGTCCCAAGGGATAATGTTGGCCCATTTCAGCCTTAGCAGCCTCTGCATCTTGCTGAGCATTTGCAATTTGTTTATCTACTAAAGAGGTATCCACATCACCAGGACAAACACAGTTAACGCGCACATTATGTGGTGCCATTTCAAGGGATAGTGATTTCGTAAAACTCACTACCGCACCTTTTGAAGCGCCGTATACAGAGCAAGCCACATTACCTTGTAAGCCTGCATCACTAGCTACCGTTACGATACTGCCCTTTGTAGCGCGCAAATAGGGCAATGCCGCTTGGCACAAGAAAACCGTACCTTTCACATTGGTGCCAAACATTTCATCAAAGGCTGCTTCCGTTACATCTACTAGAAGCTCTTCTTCATAATAGCCTGCTGCTGTTACGAGAGCAGAAACACCGCCAAATAATTTAACGGTTTCTTTTACAATGCGCTGACAATCTTCAATCTTCGATACATCCCCTTGGATGTACTGCACCCTTGAAGAATAGCGGCGCAATTTCATCTTAGCCGTTTGTCCTGATTTTTCATCACGACCGTTAATGACAACACACCAGCCTTCTTTAAGAAGCAATTTTGCCGTAGCAAATCCGATGCCCGATGTGCCACCACTAATCAATGCCACTTGTACATCACTTTTATGAGGCATACCTTGCCCTCCTATAATGTGGAAACATAGTCATAGACTAATTTCAACAACATAACTGTCGTTACCGACAAGAATACAACACGTACCAACGACGAACCCTTAGCAATAGCTAAATGAGATCCTAGGTAAGCACCTATAATTTGGCCTACCCCTGTAGCTAAGCCGTACTTAATATTGACGTGACCTAAATAGAAAAATACGATTAAGGATGCTAAATTACTGGTAAAATTCAATATTTTTGCATTCGCAGAAGCATGCAGAAAATCAAAGCCAGTAAAAATAAAGCCCATAATCAAAAATGTACCTGTACCAGGGCCAATAAAACCATCATAAACACCAATGCCAAGAGCAAAAGTCATGCAAATATACAATGCTTTTCCTGCTACTGCTGAGGTACGGTTTATTTCGCCCCAATCCTTTTTAAATACCACAAAAAGTGTGACACAAACGAGTAGGATGATAATAATGGGCTTTACATACAAGGGTGGCAATGATACAACTGCTAAGGTACCAAGCATGGATCCTATAAATGTAAAAGGTAGTAATTTACGAACTAGAGAAAAATCAACCATGTGATTTCTTAAGAATGTAATTGACGCACTGCCAGCTCCAAATATACTAGACAGCTTATTACTGCCTAAGGCCATACTCGGCGGAAGGTTGGTTAATAGCATAGCAGGAACAGAGATTAGTCCCCCACCACCCACAATGGAGTCTACAAAGCCGGCAAAAGCACCTGCTACAGCGAGCAAAACGAGAATTAGGATATCAAATGGTAAACCTGTTACCTCAATAAGCCACTCCATATAAACCTCCTGTAGATAGCACATCAACGGTCGCCAAAAGGCCACCGTTGTCATGCTAGTTTATTTTATTTTGCACCTAGACGATCTAAAGCTAATGTGTATCCATCAGCACCATAGACTAAGCATCGTTTGACACGACTAATAGTAGCCGTGCTCGCACCTGTTTCTTCTACAATTTTTTCGTAGCTATCACCGGCACGTAGCATTTTTGCTACTTGTAAGCGTTGAGACAAAGCTTTCAATTCATTAATCGTACAGATATCTTCAAAGAATGCATAGCACTCCTCAGTATTTTCAAGCGTTAATATAGCGGTGAATAGCTCATCGTTTTGTTCACTTCTCAACTTCTCATTGATACTCATAGGATCCTCCTACTTCTTATTCATCGCTTTAGACCAAGCATCGCCAATCATTTGGACTAATTGTACCAAAATAACCAAGATGATAATGGTAGCAATCATAATATCAGCTTGGAAACGTTGGTAACCATAGCGGATAGCAATATCACCAAGGCCACCGCCACCGATAGCACCAGCCATTGCAGAGTAACTGATGAGGTTAACGATAAGAACCGTTACATTATCGATAATCGTAGGCAATGCTTCAGGTAATAATACTTTCCAAATGATTTGGAGTGGACTTGCACCCATGGATTGGGCCGCTTCAATTACGCCAAAGTTAATATCTTTAATAGATGTTTCTACAAGACGTGCTAAGAATGGAATTGCAGCGATTGTTAAAGGCACACAAGCTGCAGTGGTACCAATAGATGTACCTGCCACCATACGAGTGAATGGAATGATAGCTACCATCAAAATGATAAATGGTACGGAACGCGTTGCATTGACGATAGCACCTAGCACCTTATTAAGCGCTACATTTTCTAAGATATGACCCTTAGAGGTTACTACCAAAATAACACCGAGAGGAATACCAAGTAACATAGCCATGACCGTAGAAATAATGGTCATTTGCAATGTATCAAGGGTACCAGTTATGAGAAGATTAATGATTTGCTCTGACATAACCGATCACCTCGCTTTCAATTGGTAATGTTTTGATGTAGTCTAAGCCCTCTTGCGCATTTTCTGGGTCACCATTCAAGATAACGATAAGGCGACCAACGCATGTATTTTGGATATAGTCGATGCCACCAAAGAGGATACTTACATCGAGGTTAAAGCGTCGTACGAGACCTGCCACTACAGGTTCATCTGTAGATTGGCCTGTGAATTTAAGACGTACTAATGGAGCTGTACCTGCAATCCATTGATCATGTAATTCCAAATGTTCTAACGCTTCTGGCGGTAAGTTATCACTCACAACAGAGCTGATGAATTCTTTTGTGGTATTTTCACGAGGATGTGTAAATACTTCAACAGTGCTACCTTCCTCGAGGATTACACCGCCTTCGATAACCGCTACACGATCACAAATTTCACGGATTACGTGCATTTCATGAGTGATGAGAACGATAGTAAGGCCCATTTTTTCGTTGATATCTTTCAACAATTTCAAAATGGATTCTGTTGTTTGCGGATCCAGAGCAGATGTAGCTTCATCACAAAGAAGAACCTTTGGATTAGACGCTAAGGCACGAGCGATACCTACACGTTGTTTTTGACCACCAGACAATTGAGATGGATAGTTATTCATACGCTCAGTAAGGCCTACGATATCAAGGATTGGCGTAATGCGTTCCTTGATTTCGGATTTGCTCAAACCTTGTAATTCCAACGGAAATGCCACATTGTCATACACTGTACGAGAGGACAAAAGGTTAAAATGTTGGAAAATCATACCAATATCTTTGCGTGCTTTACGTAAATCGGATTTGCTAAGTGTTGTTAAATCTGTACCATTGACGATAACAGAGCCAGATGTAGGAGCTTCGAGCATGTTGATGCATCGAATTAATGTGGATTTACCGGCCCCAGATTGACCGATAATGCCAAAGATTTCACCTTCTTTAACATCAAGGCTAATATCTTTTAATGCTTCCACACGAGTAGCGCCTTCATAGACTTTACTAATGTGTTGTAATTGAATCAAAATAATGTCCTTTCTTAAGGTAAAAGTTTACCATGTAATGAAAGTAGATTACCTATTAAGGCAAACCTTCTTCCATCAATTTTTCTAATGCTTCGCGTAGACGAAGTGTAATAGCACCTGGTTTACCACCGGATACTGGGTTTCTGTCTAGCTTAGTAATTGGGATGACACCACCAATTGTATCGGTAAAGAATAATTCGTCCGCATCATCTACAAAGGCGCGGTCAAATTCTTTTTCGATGAGAGTAATACCTAGAGATGGTGCTACGCGAGTCAAAATCATTTGGCGCGTAATACCTTTTAAGATATGATTATCTGCTGGGTGCGTATACAAGATACCATCTTTGACAGCAAATACATTGGATGTTGCACCTTCTGTACAAATACCATCGCGGAATAACATAGCTGTATAAGCAAATTTCTTTTCCGCTTTAGTTTGAGCCAAGATATTTGGAATCAAGTTAGTAGTCTTAACATCTACATGATCCCAACGTTCATCAGGCAATGCGATTGCTTTTACACCTTCACCCAATTTATTAACTGCATCCATATCCAAATTACGGATAGACATGAGCATTTGTGGTTCTAGTTTAGAACGATCATATGCATGATGACGTGGCGCTACACCACGAGAGATTTGCAAATAAATATAGCCCTCTTTGATTTCACTTTGCTCGATTAAAATTTCGTGCAATTCTGTTAAATCATCTGGGGTCATTTTTACGGGAATATCCATTTCACGCATAGAGCGATACAAGCGATCTTGATGGTAAGACAATGCGAAGCAACGGCCTTTTACAACACGTACCACTTCGTATACAGAGTCACCAAACAAATAGCCACGGTCATCAATACTGATAACTTTGGCACCTGGTTCAACAAACTCGCCATTAAAATATGTTAATTCTTGCATAGGAGCACCTCTTTTTCTATATCGTTACTCTATCAAGTAGTAATCATCATGGACTTATTATATCACAATTACTTTCAAATTTTCACACTTTACTTTGTGAAAGATATAACTTAGATATACAAAAATCCGCTAGGATGCCATAGCTAAAAACTATATCCTAGCGGATGTATATTATTAATGTCCCAATATAAATTTACGTAATGGTTTAGGTACATGGTTTAATGTCACGGCAGTCAAATAGGACAGGCCTAGCGCCATCACATACATAGCTAGCACATTAACTACCGTATACAAGAGATTATATTTAGCCATCACACCAGAGATAATTAACAACCAGAATGGATGTGCTAAATAAATGCCGTAGGACTTATCCCCTATTTCTGACCAAGTAGATTCCATAGTCGCATTCATTGGTAAGGTTTGGAATAAGAACAGACTAAATAGTGTTCCCAGTCCAGTATAGAGAACACCCATTGGGCTCATTTGATGAACTGTATAAATTGCTTCAAGCACTGTATAATGCCATACGTCCATGACATAGTAGTAGGATCCAAGCATCAATAAAATAGAGCCTACCGCACTAACACCTAATAAGTAACGATAGCGCCACATGTATTCACATACCGTTTCATAGCGCTCAGCACATACAGCACCCAACAAGAATATCCACACATAATGGATAACCCAATAATTAAGTCTCATATCAAAGAGATATTTCAAGACAGGATTATTGCTGAGGTGTTCTGTTACCCACCGGCCGAGCATGTAAGACGAAACATAATCGATGCCCACTTGGATGATAAATAATAGAACCATCCAAAATACAGGGCGTTTTAAGATGACTTTCACCATAGCTCGCCATAAAGGCATCATCACGTAGAACCATAAGAGGATAACCATAAAGTATAAATGATACATAGACGTACCAAATAATAGATTTACAGCCAATGGTCCAGGATGCAAATTACCTAGATTATGCGCCGTTAGTCCCGTGTAGAGCAAATAAAATATGGACCACGTAATATATGGAAATAGCACCACCTGAATACGGCGGTGCATAAATTCCTTATATGAGAATGGTCCCTCTACAGATGTATGGTAGAACAATCCAAATGCAGAGAGGAAGAAAAATGCTGGTACTCCAAAGCGCGATAGAATTTCTAAGACGCTAATGAGTTCTAAATTTACAAAAGGATTTTGTAATGCGTAAGAACCTACATGAATGCCGATAACACCGAGCATACAGAGTCCACGCATATATGTAATTTCCGGTAAAAATGCTTTTTTCATAGCCATTCCCTATTCATTATTGACCAGGTACAACTGCAGGTGTTGGCACAAGGCGTGGCCCTTGAGATGTTGTAGCCGGTTGTTTAACTACTGGAATTACAGATGATGTAATTTGAACAGCTGTTGTCTTTGCTGGTTGAGCAGGTTGTGCTGGCGCAGCTTGACCATTCGCTTTAGCTGCTTCCTCAGCCTTAGCCTTAGCTTCTGCCTCAGCTTTAGCTTTCGCTTCTGCTTCACGTTTCAAGCGCAATTCTTTTTCAAGAGGTACCACTGGTTTGTCGTAAACAGTGATATCTGTTTCGAATAGACGACCCCAAGGGAATGTAGCTTTAACTGTACGAGGGTCGACTTTAAGGTATTTTTCAGCGAAGTCTTGGATACGTTCGCCTAAATAACTTTCAAGACGTTCATTCAACTCGCCAGAGTAACGTACATTATCTGTACGAATGGAATCTTGCATGCGGTAAATATCTTTACGGATATTCGCTTGGTACGCCCAGTTATCCAAGTATTGTTGCGTCAACATCTTGCGATGACCTTCTGGGCTCATAGTTTTGAGCAATACACCTTGAGCAATTGCATAGCCTACTGTATTACTTGCTGTATTCCAACCATTGTACGCACCGATTTTATATAACATATCGCGTTTATACAAAGCAGATACTAATGTATTGTCCGCACCATTGTTATAAGCGATATCTGCAACGCTTACGTTTACGCCAGAATCAACTGCTTGTTGAATGCGATCTACGAAAGCATTTGTAGAATTAGAAATCATCGGGAAGTTCTCGAAGCTTTCAGATTCGCCAGTGCTTGTAGTAAGTGGTGTATTAACAGCTAACAACACAGTTGGTTTGCCTTGTGTCACCATTGTGCCACCTACGGCCTCAACGTGTTGCGCAATTGTTTTATCGATAGTTTGGTCTTCGTAACCTGGCAATGTTTTGCCGCCACCACCGAGTGGATAAATTACGGAGAATGTTGGTTTTTCTGTACTTTCATCTGTACGAGAACGAGCCATCAACAATAGACCAAGTTGGTCAGCACCAGGGAAGCTACCGTATTTTTCGACAGGAATATCCTTGGAGTATTTACTTAAGTAACGACCTTCTAATGCAGATTGGGACAATTGAGATGTATCATCATGGCCCAATGCGAAATAATCGAATACGCCGCTACGAGTTTCATCGATCAACTCTTTATTGATTTTCATGTTCTTTTGACGACGATCAAACCAGTCTTGTAGGTATTCTACAGGAACGGAGGCTTGAAGGCTCATCAATTTTTGAGTTTCCTCTTGTGTTAAGGAACCAGAGTCTAATTTATCTTGCAATGCGGCAATTTGGAAGATGGTAGGACCATATTCCGCATAGTATGCTGGTTCAGTGCCGCCACCACTGGCACGTGGAGAACGCATTACAGTACCGAAACCATAAATACGTACTTTTTTGTTGCGAGCTTTTAAGGACTCAATGCGTTTTAAACGGCTTTCCAATGTGGAAAGTGGAATGTTGTGTTTACGAGAGTCTACAAGACCACCATAAATAAGCGTATCTGTACTCAATACCATCACATCAGCACGGCCTGCATTTTGTTCAACCCAAGCCATGATTTGATCCGCTTGACCTTGGTAATTCTTACCAGAAATCAAATTTTGAGGTGGTGTCAATATAGTCATACCTGCTTCGCGAGCTGTATCTACAGTATATTGTAAGCTTACAGGGCGATCATCTTGAGGTACGTACAACACGGTTTCCGCATCAATTTTAATAGATGTACCAGTAGCGATGGCTGCTGCCATAAGTGCTACTTTCAACCATTTATTCGTCATAAATCAAATCTCCTTCTGTGTAGCGAGTACTCCCGACTCGCAAAATGAACTGTTTTATAATACTCTCTTTTTCTGACACTTTTATGAAATGTTCATATGCTCAATAGTATAATTATATCATTTGACCATTATTTCGCAACCGGCTTGGTTTTTCCTACCTTAGGCAGACTCCAATTGTACTTGATGGCTAACAGACGGATAACGAGCACCACTGTGAAAGCACCATATACAGCCATACTGTCCCAACTAGATGTAACCATAAGATAATAAACAATACCCCCAATAATACTAGGCAATGCATATACATCCTCTTTCAAAACAGATGGAATGCGCTGTGCTAGCATGTCTCGGATAATACCGCCACCTACTGCAGTTATTGTACCTAAAAGCACAATAAAGATAGGTAACTCTGGATAGAGTTTAAAACCTGCGGAAGCACCTGTTACGGTAAATGATGCTAGCCCTAATGCATCGGCTAATAAATAACTAGCACGACTACGAGGGCCCATTGTATGCTTACGGTAACGGCTGTTGTAAATCAAGAAGACGATAACGGTTACTACTAAAACAACCGTTACGTACACTACATTTCGCAGTGAGTTCGGCGGAAAATAACCGAGCAATACGTCCCGTACAATACCGCCGCCGATAGCCGTAGCAAGTCCTACCACATAAGCACCGAACCAGTCGAAACGTTTCGCCGAAGCTAGCCGGATACCACTAATAGCAAAGGCAAATGTGCCTATAAAATCAAGAATTTGAACGAATGTGGGCATAT
>URPT01000026.1 GCA_900549845.1 uncultured Veillonella sp.
TGGTACTGAATTTACTGCAGTACAAGGTAAAGAAGCTAAGGATAAAACTCGCAGTGAAGTTAAAGCAGCTGGTGCATCCGTAGCTGGTGCTGTTTTACTTGGACCAGTAGGCTTAGTAGGTGGTGCCTTTGTTAAGGGTAAAAATATTGAATACCCTGCTGGTGCTACTATTTATGTACAACCTCAAGATTCTGTTACAATTCAAGGTCTTGTAATTGGTGGTGATGGTTTGGCTCACAGTGATGATGAATTGGCTGAAGCAGTAACTGTACCTAATACGGCCGATGAATCTGAAGAGACTGTAGACACTAATGAAGCGGCTGTTGATGAAAATGAAACAACAACAGAGGAACCAGCAGCAGTAGAAGAACAAGAAGAACCGGTAGAAAATGTTTCTCAACCTATCGTAGTTGTAAAGCGTAATCAATAATTAACAAATTCTTAAAGCAAGAGGAGTTCTAGTAACCATGAGGAAACGTAAAGTACAATGGCTGGCAGCGGCTTGTGTTTTTTGTTTAGCACAACCAGTATGGGCCGCTACGGAGTCAACCACGGTATATCAAGATCAATTGGATAGCGTTGATCAATCCTATCTTGGAGAAATCTCTAAAGCATCTACACCTGAAAATAGTAATATCCGTGTTGTACGTCGTGGTGAAAAGGCAAAGTCTGATCAACCTACAGAACAATTGCCGACTCGTATTGATGCAGATAAAATGTCCTATACTGGGTCCACTGGTGATGTATATGCACAAGGTGATGTAGTAGTGACTCAAGGTAATCAAACCTTGATGGCACCACGTATAGAAGGTAATACAAAAACTACAGAATACCGTACTGTTGGTGGGTATCGCTTTTTGGAAAATGGCGGTAAAACAAAGGATATTACAGGTCAAAATATGACATATCGGACTAGTGACCGTCATTTTACAGCTGACCAAGCGTTTGGTTGGAATGATCCTTACTATGTGAAGGGGCAAAATGCTACATTTGATGGTGAAACTGGTCATATGGATAAAGGCATGGTTACCACAAAACATGCGATGGCCTTTAAACATACACCAGATTATCGTGTAGAAGGTCAAGATATCAAGGTGTATCCTGGCGATAAAGTCATTATTAAAAAACCGTCTTTCTACATTAAAAACTTTAAGGTTTTATCTTTACCTTCTTATACAGCATCCTTGCGCCATGATAAAGAAGGAAAATTCAGTATATTCTCATTAGTTCCAAAGCCTACATATAGTAGTGATGATGGACTTGGCTTGCATGGTAGTACTGATTATCCAATTGGTAAGCATGGTGAAGCTTATATCGATTATCGCTGGTATTCAAAATCAGGCTTTAAACCAAAAGTTGGTTATAGACACTACTTGCCTTGGGCTACTGCGTCAATTGGGTACAGTAAAGAATCTAATGAATATAATGATGAAACGGTATGGGTTGAAAAGATTGGTGAGGCCCGTTTAGATACTCATACGTATCATGTGGGTAAATCACCAGTAACTGTACGCGGTGGCGTTAATGCTGGTTATTGGAAAGAAGGTTCTGTAAAAGGTTCCCATAAGGAATACTATACAGAAATATCTCATGATCCAATTAAGCTTGGTAAAAATGCTGATTTACGCTTCTTGGGCGGTTACCAACGCGACTACTATGGTTACGATGGCACGATTCGTAGCATGCCTTACTGGGGCGCTAGATTCCGCTCTAAAGTGGGAAATCGTGCTAATGTATGGGTTAGCTATAATCAACGTAATATTTCTTATAATAACTCTCCATATCGATTTGATACTACAGAGCTTCCTAAAGAGCTCATCTATGGCGGTAACTATAAATTGACTCGCTTAGATGATGTGTCTGTAAGTGTTAAAACAAATATGATGAGTGGTCAGATAGACTCTGTATATTATACATGGCATCGTGATTTACATTCCTTTGACTTGTACTTAACTTATAAGGATGCACATAGAAGCAATAATGATCAATGGAAAATCAAATTTGTTGGCAAAGACTTTTAATTAGGAGATAACTATGCAACGTATTAGAAAAGCCGTTATTCCAGCAGCTGGCTTTGGTACACGCTTCTTACCAGCTACTAAAGCACAACCAAAGGAAATGCTTCCTATCGTGGATACACCTGCTATCCAATATATTGTAAAAGAAGCATTAGATTCTGGTATTGAAGAGATCCTAATCATTACAGGCCGTAATAAACGCGCTATTGAAGATCATTTTGATAGCAGTGTGGAACTAGAATTGCTTTTACAAAGCCAAGGTAAAAATAAACAATTGGCTATGATTAAAGACTTAGCAGATATTAAAGTTCACTTTATTCGTCAAAAAGCTCCTCGTGGTCTTGGCGATGCTGTACTATGTGCAAAAGCCTTTATTGGTGATGAACCATTTGCTGTGTTGCTTGGTGATGATATTGTATATAATCCTGAAAATCCATGCCTTAAACAGTTAATTGAGTGTTACGATGAACATCCTGGTATTATCTTAGGGGCTCAATTTGTACCTGAGGATAAAGTTAGCTCTTATGGCATTGTATCCGGTGAAGCATTAGCGGATAATTTATATCGCGTTCATAATTTGGTGGAAAAACCAAAAAAAGAAGATGCACCATCTAGACTTGCAGTATTAGGTCGTTATATTTTAACGCCAGATATTTTCAATATTTTGGAAAATACAAAGCCAGGCGTAGGTAATGAAGTTCAATTGACTGATGCTCTAGCTGCATCCAAAACTGATACGTATGCTTTAGCGTATGAAGGTATTCGTTATGATACAGGCGATAAATTAGGTTATTTGAAAGCTACTGTTGAGTATGCCCTTCGTAATGAAGAGTTAGGTGAAAATTTCAAAGCTTATTTGAAAGAACTAGATCTTAAATAGTAAATCTATATATTAAAAGAGCCTGTGGATGTTACCATAGGTTCTTTTAATTGGTAGCGATATTTTTGCATTATTGTCAACAAATCGGATGTGATTTTGTTGACTAATAAAATAATGTTGATTATAATCAATTTATTGAATAAATAAAGGACTGTGATTATATGAGATCGCTCTTTACAACATTGTGTAATAATGATTTTGGATTACCAGGGCATTGTGTTATTAAGCATATGCATTATGATGCTTCGGGTAGTGATCAATCTATCTGTGGTATTTTATATCAAGTTGCTAAAACTACTACAATTGGTATTCTAGACAAATCAGGTTTTTTAATAGTTGATTTACGACCGGTACCGAGAAAATTTCGTATTCGTTCAATAATTCATGAAGAAGAGAATGATCGGACGATATCTTTCTCTAAGGAGGATATCATACGATTTGTAAATGATATTAACGATACCAATGAAATTCATCGTGAATCGCCCTATGTAGTGCCTGGTTGTATGATTTTAGAAAATTTATGGAATTATTGGAATATTAGTAAATCTGCACAGCAGATGGCTATTTATTTTCATGCACCCGTTATTGCAGATGATCAGGTAACTTTGGTGGAAAACTCTGAAGATGCTCATGTAGAAGGTTATGTAGGTGACACATTGGCATTTTCTGCTACGTTTTTTGGTGAAAATGAAGATTTAACATCTTTAAAACAAAGATGTATTAGTTAGAGGTAATTATGGAAGCAAGACGTTTAACAAAAATGGCTTTATTAACAGCCTTATTATGTATTTCAGCATATATTTCTTTCCCATTGCCATTTAGTCCGGCTATGGTAACTGCATTGACTTTGGTGGCTACATTAACAGGTCTATTATTGCAACCAAAGGATGCATTTATTGTATTTATCATTTACGTTTTACTTGGTGCTGTAGGTTTACCAGTATTCGTTGGTGGCACAGCAGGTCTTGGCAAATTATTAGGACCAACAGGGGGCTTTATCTTCTCTTGGCCAATAGCTTATACATTATTAAGCGTATTCAAAGGTTCTAAGAAGAGCTTTTTCTCTTATGCATGGCGTTCTCTTGTAATTACTATTCCTGTAGTATATCTATTTGGCGTTGCAGGCTTTATGATTGTAACAAAAACTGAACTTTGGGCGGCATTGCCTGTAGTAATGTTCCCATTCATTCCTGGGGATATTGTAAAATGTCTCGTTGCTTCTTGGTTAGCAACTAAAATTAAAATTTAGAATGTAATAATGAAAAGAGGCATTCCTTGGGATGCCTCTTTTCTGCATTTTCTTATAGGAGCTAATATGTCAGTATATATTCATGGTGGGCTTAGAATCCCTATAGGCGTATTACATGGACAATATAGAAATATGAGACCTGAAATGTTAGGAGCTCAACTCATTAATGAATTAATCAATCGTTATGATATTTCACAAGTGGATGGGATCTTTTGTGGTAATGCAGTTGGTACAGGTGGGAATATTGGTCGCCTTATGGGGCTCATGACTAATTTACCGAATTCTGTTCCTGCGATTACCGTAGATATGCAATGTGCATCAGCCTTGATGAGTATTGAGATGGCCTATACACATATTGCATCAGGTGTTATGGATTCGGCTATTGCTGGTGGTATTGAAAGTTCTTCATTACAGCCCGATAGGATGTATGCAGCTGGTGATAATCGTGAAGGCCTATATAAGGTTGCTCAGTTTAGCCCTAACGATTGTTCTCCTCTAGCTATGTTAGAAGGGTCAGAGAGGACGATTCAAAAGCATAATGTACTCAAGGAAGATTTATATCCATACATTATTGGCAGTCACCAACGGGCCATTGAGGCCTTAGATAATCCATATTTGCAATCTTATATTATGCCTATTACCATCGATGGAAAAGCATGTGTAGATGAATGTATTCGCCCTAAGATGAATGAGAAACTATTATCACGTATGAAGCCTTTATTAGGACCTAATTCCATTACAAATGCAGGCAATGCTTGTTTAACTCATGATGGCGCGGCTTTTGTATACGTATCTAATGAAAAAGGGCCCTTTAGAATTCATAGTATTATGCCTTGGGCGGGAAATCCTCAGTTTAGTCCAGAAGGAGCTTTAGAAAGCACAGAAGCGATTTTAAAACGCACTGGTCTAACGATGGATGATATTGATGTAGTAGAGTGGAACGAAGCCTTTGCTATCATTGATGTTCTCTTCAATAAGGCCTATCCTAAGCATTTAGAAAAATATAATAAATTGGGTGGTGCCTTAGCGTATGGACATCCTTATGGCTGTTCTGGTGCTATATTAGCTCTTCATTGTATGGCTGCTTTAGAATCTTGTAATGGTCGCTATGGTTTGTGTGCTATTGCCGGTGCAGGCGGTACAGGAACTGCTTTGATTATGGAACGAATGTAAAATGACAATTATTGAACGGTTACGACAATATAAAGACTTAAAGCCTCATAAGGTTGCTCTTATTGTAGATGATACACAGTATACATATGGTGAATTGTATGATGCTATTCTTTCAATAGATCTTGATGATACTAGTGGTATCGTACATCTTACTCAAGTTAAAGAAACATTAAAAAATAAAGTTCTTTTAATTCAGAGTCAATCCTTTTTAGAACAACTTGTACAATGGTTAGGTGCATTGTATAGATGTTACATTCCTATGGTATGCCATAATGAAATGGATACTGAGTATATAGACGAATTAGCTCATATTATAGCTGATGAAGGCGTGTTACCATTAACTGATTTTGGTGTACTTACATCAGGTACTACGGGGCGTCCTAAACCGTTGTGGAGAAAAGAGGAATCGTGGCGAGAGTTTTTTGATATTCAAAATAATATCTTTCATATAAATGAAGATACAAAAATCTTTTTGCAAGGCAGCTTTAGTTTTACTGGTGTTAGTAATATGGTTGTTGCTGTCTTATGGGCAGGGGGGATTATTGTTACTACCAGTTCCTTGCGTCCTACTCGATGGATTGAGCTGCTTGAAAGATATGAAGTAGATCATATCTATGCTCTTCCTACAAAACTTAGATTGCTCGTAAGGCATTGTAAATGTAAATTATCTGCGATTAACTATATTATTGCTGGCTCACAAGTGCTTGATTGTCATTTGATGGAGCAGTTGCAACAGCTATGTCCTAATATGGAGTTTATTCTGTATTATGGTGCTTCTGAGCTTAACTATATAACCTATTGTACAGGTAAAGAGTGGCTAGACCGAGAAGGTACGGTAGGAAGACCATTTCCGTCTGTTCAAATTGAACAGGATAAAGGCATTATTTATGTGACTACAAAATATCATATTGAAGGTATATCCGATACATATACCGTTAATGATTGTGGTTATATAGATGGAGAGGGGTATCTTATGTTTACTGGGCGCCAAGGCGATGTGGTAAACAAGGGGGGCTATAAAATATCCATTCCCTCCATGGAAACCTATTTGCAATCTATAGATGGTGTCTCAGAAGTAGCTATTATCAATATCATAGATGATGTAAAAGGGGAAGATTTTGTGGCGTATATGGTGTTAGAGGATAATGTTCTCGTAGCTGATGTTATGGAAATAATTCGGCATCATAGACCTTCCATAGAATGGCCAAAATCGATTTACTCTATTCCTATGTTACCTCTTACGGAATGCTCAAAAGTTGATAAACGAAAGCTAAAAGAGTGGTATAATAAAGGGTAATCGTTTTTACTATTATAAGGAGGCATCATGCAGATTAATAAAGCGGCGCTAGAGATTTTCGACTTTACATCCTCTTTAGCCGTATACTCTGAACATGAATTAAAGGTTGGGGATCAAGCCATTCATGATTATATTGCCAATCATGTAGTTAAGGCGTTCAAAGATCCCGGTGCTAGAACAGGTACCTTGCATGATGCAAGTCCATTTGGTAAACAACTAGTTGATTATAAAAATGGAGACCTCAAGTTTATAGATTTATCTAAGAATTTAGGTGAAAGCTTGTTTACCTATATGAAGCAAGCGACGGACTCCGTTGTTATCGATACGATTATTTGTGAATCTGTTACGGATGCATCTTATATCTGTATTCTTTTGTGCCAAGCTCATGATGCTTTTACCCATCAACTATTTAGTGAAGACGATGGCAGCTTAGCCACAGAACTTGTTTCTCATAAGGCTGTGCTGCCTATGCCATCACAGAAGTTACGCGCCTTTGCATCTATTAATTTGCATGATTTTAGCGTTCGAATTTTTGAACCGAAAGGTGAATTTGATGGTGAAGTATCCTATATCTTAGCAGATAAGGTATTGCAATTAGGCACTAACCAATCTTCTAGAGATACGGTGAAAAAGGTGAAAGCTATCGTAGATAAGGTGGCTCAAGCTCATGAGTCTGATGGCGTTGTTGAGTTGACAACCGCTAAATCTATGATTGCTAAAAATGCAGAAGTATCAGATACCGTTGATCCTGTTCGTATTGTAGAAGAGGTATTTAAATCAAACCCTGTTCAACAAGAGGCGGCTAAGAAAGAATTAGCCGATGCGGATATGATGAGGCCTCTACCTGTAAACCGTGAGTTTGCTACGAAGGTTGGAGAACATCACAAGATTAAAACCGATACAGGCATTGAAATTTCTTTTCCTGTAGAGTATATGAAAAATCGCGAGTTCATTGAGATAAAAACAAATGATGATGGAACCTTGCGCATTGAATTAAAAAATATTAATAAAATCGTAAATAAATAGTAATGAAAAAATATATTTATAGATAGAAATATATTATGGTACGATTAAATTTATTTGTTATGCTAGTATATGGAGGTTATAGTGGGTAAAGAGAAACATAAAAAAACAAATGCATTACGTATTTTAGATACTCATAAGATACCTTATAGTATTAGCGAATATGAATGGTCTGAAGAGCGTGCTGCAGGCCTTCATGTAGTAGAAGCCTTAGGACTCGATGAAAAACAAGTCTTTAAAACACTTGTTGGTAAGGGCGATAAAACAGGTTTTGTAGTATTCTGTATTCCAGTGGCTGAAGAGCTAGATATGAAACAAGCGGCTCGTGTCAGTCATAATAAGTCTGTAGAACTGGTTCATGTTAAGGACTTACTAGGTATTACCGGATACTTACGGGGCGGATGTTCTCCAGTGGGGATGAAAAAATCATTTCCTACCTATTTTGATGCTACAATGGAGCTTCAAGAATTTGTATATGTAAGCGCTGGTCTACGAGGGATGCAGATGAAGGTAAATCCAAAGGATTTGGCCTCTGTTGTAAATGCTGAATTTGTAGCACTTATAATGGATCATTAAGAGGTACGTATGGCAAAGAAGTTTTATGCAGTTCGTCAAGGCCGTGTACCAGGAGTTTATACTACATGGGCAGATTGTGAGAAACAGGTAAAGGGTTTTGGTGGTGCTATCTACAAATCTTTCCCTACAGAAGCAGAAGCATGTGCCTTTGTAGATGATTCAGGATTATCCTTGAGTGATTTTATGAGTGCTAAACGGAGCGAACCTAAATCGTCACAAGAGGTTAAGTTTAAATCTATGAATTCTAGACCTACAGGCTTTAGTTCTAAAGTTCAAAATAAGGTATCTCCAAATGTGGTGAAACCAGATTTTACTATGGCCAACCATGTTATTGCTTATATTGATGGTAGTTATAATAAAGGTACCAATACAGTTGGCGCTGGTGGCATTATTTTCTTGAATGGGTCTAAGGAGACTTTTTCATTTCCTTCTAATGATGAGCGATATACATCATTTTGGAATGTAGCTGGTGAGCTACTAGCTGCTATGTATGTTATGAAATATGCCGTTGACCATGGTATTCCAGAATGTTCCCTATATTATGATTATATGGGGATTGAAATGTGGGCTACCAAACGATGGAAACGCAATAATGCACTGACTCAACATTATGCTGCTTTTTATGACTCAATAAAAGACCGTTTGCGCGTACACTTTCACAAGGTAGCTGCTCATACGGGTGATACATATAATGAAATGGCTGATGTACTAGCCAAACAAGGCGCGGGAATTTAACTTTCTCAGAAAGGAGGGTGTTATGAATATATGTGTTACAGGTGGAGCCGGTTTTATTGGTTCCCATCTCGTTGATCGATTAATTGAATTGGGGCACAATGTGCTCGTTATAGATAATTTATCTACAGGTATGCGTTCTTTTGTACATGATTCTGCTCAATTTATTGAGATGGATGTACGAGATCCAAAATTATTATCTGTTTTTGAAGAGTTTAAGCCTTCTATTGTATTTCATGAGGCTGCTCAAACTATGGTTCAATCCTCTATGGAGAATCCAAGTTATGACTGTGATGTTAATTTGTTAGGGCTTATTAATGTACTTGATGCCTGTCGTAAGGTGAAAGTTGAACAATTCTTAATGCCTTCTTCGGCTGCTGTGTATGGGGACTTAGCAGTATTACCATTGACAGAAGAACTAAGTGGTATGCCATCATCCTTCTATGGTTTGACTAAGCTTACTGCAGAAGGGTATTTACGTATCTATCGTGAAGCTTTCGGGTTAAATACAGTATGCTTTAGATATGCCAATGTATATGGTCCACGTCAAGGTGATGGTGGTGAAGGTGGCGTTATTAGTATTTTCAATCGTTTAATCGTTGAAGGTAAGCCTTTAACCGTATATGGTGATGGGGAACAAACAAGAGACTTCATTTATGTAGAAGATGTGGTAGAAGCCAATATTAAGGCTATGGGCAATACTAGCTGTACAGGTATTTATAACGTGTCTACCAATACGGGAACATCTGTTAATGAGTTGATTACACGATTCAGATCTATTAGTGGTGCTGATTTTATGGTTCATTATGAAGACGAACGCATAGGGGATATCAAACATTCACGTTTAAGTAATGCAAAGGCAGAACGTGATTTTGGATTTGTAGCTTCAACAACATTAGATGAAGGCTTACAAAAAACATTAGAATATTTTAAAGCTCATCATAAGTAAGGTATATAAGGTTTGAGGACATGAGTGATACACAATTCTGGGTTACTGTAGGGCTATGGAATCTAATTGTATTTAGCATGTATGGATATGATAAGCTATGTGCTATTAAGGGGTATAATCGGATTTCAGAGTTCACATTATTATTTTTAGCATTTGCCTTTGGCGGCCTTGGTGCGCTATTGGGCATGGTTATTTGGCGTCATAAGACTTTAAAGCTTAAGTTTAAACTAGCTATCCCTATTGCATTGTTATGGTCTGTTTATGCAGTGGGGTTTGGTTATGGTTTGTGGGTGAATTGATTGCATAAACTAATATTTTATTCATTGTTTTATGGTATAATGAGTAGAATATTGTACATAAAATGTCAGTGAAGGAGATATTTGATGTTGCGATTACAATCGGGGTTCGAGTTAGATTACGCTAACATATATAATGAAAGTTGCATACAAGAACGAGACGTAAAAAACTTTGAGCGTGCTATACAAAATGTTTGGCGCCATACCAATATTTTACGCTCTACAGGCTTTGAAGAAGGCCATGTTTCCAAGGACGGCTTGCCTGAACCGGTATTGTTTTACCAACTTCCTTATATTTCTGAAGATGGTATTAATACACCTGCAATGCTAAAACGTCTTTATGAATTGAGGGACTATGCTCGCCATAATATTGATACAGTTGTATCTGTAGGTATTGGTGGTTCTTATTTGGGTAGTAAGGTTATTTTTGATGTTCAATGTGGTGCATTTTGGAATAATCTTAGTACGGAAGAACGCAACGGATATCCACGGATGTATTTTGCTGGATTTAACGTAGATGGTGATTATTTATCAGGCCTTATTCGTACCTTAGAGTATCAAGCTCAGAAAAAAGGACCCGACTATAAGGTGATGCTCGTTATCACCTCTAAGTCTGGCTCTACTATCGAACCAATGGCTAATTTTATGATTTTGGAAAAAGCATTGCAAGATCGGAATATAAATTATGAAGTAGTAGCTGTTACCGATACGTCTGATGATGAACATCCTACAGTTCTACGTTCTATGGCACTAGAAAATCATTGGAAAACCTATAGTATTCCCTATGGTGTTGGCGGTCGTTTCTCTGTGTTTACAGAGGTTGGCTTTGTAACGGCGGCTCTTGTGGGCTTTGATATTGAGGGGTTCTTAGCTGGTGCAGCTTCAATGGATGCTGCTTGCCAAGAAGAGGATATTTTCAAAAATCCTGCTTTATTAAGTGCATTGCTAAAATATATTGCGTCCGAACGTTATGGTCGTATTATTGAGGTGTTTATGCCTTATGGGGAAGCCCTTCATTCCTTATCTGATTGGTATGTACAGCTATTGTCCGAATCGTTAGGTAAGATGAGTAATACATGCTTACCTTATGGTCGTACACCAGTTGCGGCAGTAGGAACTATGGATATGCATGCTCAAGTACAAGAGCATCAAGAAGGTCGCCTTAATAAGGTCGTTCAATTTATTAAGGTTAAAGAGTGGCAACATAATCTTGTAGTGCCTAATACACATAGTCAATATGAACGATTGCAAGCACTTGGTAATGTAGGCATTTGTGATATTCTCAATATTGCATTAGATGCTAATAGAGAGGCTTTATCTAGTGACAATCGCTTTAATATGACGATAACTGTACCAACATTAAATGCATTCCATTTAGGGGAAATCATGTTTATGCATTGTTGGGCTGTTTACTTTGAATCTATTTTTGCTGGTGTAGACGCTTTCGATCAACCAGGTGTTGAAGTTTATAAACGTCTCATCGGTCCAAAATTGGCTCATGTAAAGGATGGAGAGAATTCATAAGGGGGAACTATGAATATTTTAGTAACAGGTGGGGCTGGTTATATTGGGAGTCACACAGTACGTGCCTTACAACAATCGGGTTATACACCTATTATTGTAGATAATCTATCGCGCGGTCATGTAGAATCAATTCCTGAAGGGGTACAGTTCTACAATATGGATATAGCAGATCCTAAGTTGATAGATATTATGAAAGACCATAATATCATTGGTGTTATGCATTTTGCGGCTCATTCACAGGTCGGTGAATCTATGGTAAATCCAGCTATTTATTATGAAAATAATGTAGTTGGCTCATATTATCTTATTGAGTCTGCTCGTAATGCTGGTGTAAAACATTTTGTATTTTCCAGTACGGCTGCTGTTTATGGGGAACCAGAGATAGTGCCAATTCGTGAAGATGCGCCATTGCATCCAACTAATGTATATGGTCGTACTAAACTGATGATTGAAGAAATGCTATCTGATTATAGTGCTATTTATGGTTCTACGTATGTTGCATTGCGTTATTTTAATGCGGCTGGCGCAGATCCGTCTGGTACGATTGGGGAAGATCATCATCCGGAAACACATTTGATTCCGCTTGTGCTAGATGCAGCTCGTGGTAAAAGAGAGCATATAACTGTTTTTGGTACTGACTATGATACAGCTGATGGCACATGTGTGCGCGACTATATTCATGTTAATGATTTAGCGGCTGCTCACGTATTGGCTATGGACTACTTGCGTAATGGCGGTGAGTCTCAAGTATTTAACCTTGGTAGTGGTAATGGCTTCTCCGTAAAAGAAATCATCGAAACTGCAAAAGAGGTAACAGGCATTGATATTCCTGTTCAATATGGTGACCGTCGTGTTGGCGACCCAGGTACTTTGATTGCTTCTTCTGAAAGAATCAAAAACTTACTTGGTTGGGATCCTAAGTTCAGTAATGTAGCTGATGTTATCAAAGATGCTTGGAAATGGCATACCTCGCATCCAGATGGTTTTAACAGTAAATAAAATAAGAACAAATCCTTTTGATTTGTCAATATAATGAATGACTCTATTAGTCACCTAGGTGACTGGTAGAGTCATTTTTTTGTAGGGATTTAAAAGGTCCTCCTAGAATATGTCAGCAGGAGGTGGAATATGAACTTACAAGATTATATACAACGCATTAAATTATGGATTGATAAACAGTATTTTATTATTCGTCACTATAAAATTATTATTTCTGTTTTTCTTGTAATTATAGTTGGCGTATTAATCGTTGGTGTTTTATATCCTCACGAAGAAGAACGTGTTCATGTACAACCTGAGCATGTTAATAGTGAGGAAAATAATCAGACCCGATTAAGTTCAAAAGAATCATCAGAAGGAATATCACATAATAGACAGAAACATCATAACAGTGATGCTAAAGAAACGAGAAAAGATGACAATCTAAAAACTAAAAGTGAGGGCCGTTTGTTATATGATGTGAGCAGCGTGGAACGCGGGCATCCTTGGAGAGAGGTTTTTAAAGATTTACCAGATAATGATTTACATGGTAGACATGAAGATACTAAGGATGTAGATGAAGTGGCTGATAGCATTAATGATATGCAAGGGTTTAATAATAGTAAGTACTCAAGCAGGGATACATATAAAGGACGGACTAATAGGTATAAAACCAGGAGAACACAGAATAAGAATAAACACATAGGGGATAACACCATTAGTGATAGTAGTGATGATTTTACTAATAATCAAATTAATTCAAAGTCTCATAGTAGATTAAATTCTTCGAGTATGGAACAGCCTGTTGAACTTGTTGGTATTGTTGAGGGAAATGAGATTATTGCTATTTTACGAAAAGGTACAGAGGAGCAAATGGTTACTGTTGGGATGGTTTGGCGTGGCGTTACTGTCTCTAATATAAGTGCAAGTGGTGTAGAAATCGTTGAAGGAGGTTCATCACGGTGGTTAAAAATCAATTAGGTAAGGATTGCTTACGTAGTAGAGTGACCATAGTAAGAGAAAAACTATTCAAAGCTAGCATACTACTAAAAATAATTATAATAGTGGTTATGTTTCTATATGCATCATTAGGGGAATCTTCTATAGTATTAGCGAGTAATACAGGGTCAGCAGTAACTACCAATCTAGAAAGCGATAGGGACTCACTAGATAGAGAAATTAGTAATGGTAAATCAAATAATAATAATGACATAGAAAAGGATAACGTAATTAATGAAAAGGGCGAGCTGAGAAAATCAAAAGAATCAATTACGATATCCGTTCGTAATGCTTCTCTAAAGGAAACAGTATTAGGGATTTGTCGGAGTTATCGTATATCTGTTATGGGTGTAGAATCTTTAACAGGTAACATTACGGCTACTGTACAAGGTGAAACACCAGAGGATCTTATAAAAGAATTAGGAAGGCTATATCATTTTTCCGTTTCAAAACAATATAATACAATTCTTATTGAGCCAGATGACAAAGCACTTGAAAATAGAGAATTATATGTTATAACACCGGAGCATTTGCCAGCAGAGTCTTTAAAAAATATAATGGGCACTGTTGTGAAACATGATAAAATGGCGGTACTTTCAGAACAAAACGAAGTGGTCATGCATTTGACCAGTGGAGAGAAACGGCGTGTAGAAACACTGGTTAAAGCTATAGATAAGGAGCCTAAGCAAGTACAATTAGAAGCGACAGTCATTGCTATGGAACAATCCTATGCAAAGGAGCAAGGTATTCGGTGGTCGTGGCTTAGCTTGACAGGACATGGTGAAGATAAAACTAATTCTTACGGGGCCGTTACCTTTGGTAAAACACCCGGTGGTGAAGCATATAAATTTTTTGTGAAACCCGAGTTGAGTCTTATGGAAAGTTCTGGTAAAGCCGCGCTAATTGCTAAGCCATCTATTATGGCCTTAAATGGTGAAACAGCACATATCTTGATTGGTGAACGTATACCTGTTATAGAAGAGTCCGAAGTGAATGGCGAACGTAAGCGTTCTACACGTTATGAAGAGGTGGGGATTAAGTTAAACTACACGCCTATTATTACTGGGGATGGCGGTGTAGATGCAAAAATTCACGCTGAAGTAAGTACACCTATCATGGTATCCGAAATGAAAGCTTATAAAATTAGTACGCGGCAAGCACATACACGGGTGCGTTTACAACCTGGAGAGGTACTGGTTATAGGTGGACTTATGGATAATCGCGATCAACATCAAATTCAAAAAGTACCTATTTTAGGAGATATTCCTTTACTAGGTAAATTATTCCGACATAGTAGAAAAACAAAAGACTCTATAGAGATGCTAATATTAGTTCGGGCAATTGTGGTATAATAAAGGGTAATGATTAGGAGGTTGTGAATGGAACGCATTCGAATGATAGGCCTTGGAAAATCATTTGGGGTGCGCCAAGTATTTTCCAATGTTTCTTTTGAGATAAAAGAAGGTGATCGACTAGCCTTGGTAGGACCTAATGGGGCTGGGAAATCCACCTTGTTAAAATGCATATTAGGCTATGAAGAATTAGATGAAGGCAATGTAGTTAAGTCTCCTGTAGCCAGTATTGGTTACTTACAACAAGATGTAAATCTAGGAGATGATAGTTTAGCTACAGAAATTGAAAAAGCTTGGGCCGATGTCCATGTATTAGAGGAGCAACTAAAAGAACTTACCACGCGTTTGGAGTCTGAAGAAGCTAGTGAATCGGATCTGCAGCGATTGGATTATTTGCAAAATCGTTTAGAATGGCTAGGTGGCTATGATTATGAGCAAAAGACTAAACGTATCATTTATGGACTTGGTTTTACCGATGAGGATTTAGATAAGCCCGCTAGTGCTTTTTCTGGTGGTCAAAAGACTCGCATTAATTTAGCTAAAGCCTTGGTACGCCGTCCAGACTTTTTGTTCTTAGACGAGCCAACTAACCATTTAGATATGGACATGTTAGAGTGGCTAGAGGGTTATTTATCTGCCTATCCTGGCGGTATTCTCATCGTCAGCCATGACCGCTATTTTTTAGATCGTATTGTCACTGGTGTTGTAGAACTAGATAACCATAAGGCGACAATCTATCGTGGTAATTACAGCCGCTATATTCAACAACGGGATGAACGTTTGAAAGCAGATATGGTGGCCTATGAGAAACAACAGGAGTACATCAAGAAGACAGAGGCCTATATAGATAAATATCGTGCAGGTATAAAATCTAAAATGGCTCGTGGCCGGCAGTCTCAACTTAACCGTTTAGAACGACTTGATGCACCGGTAACCTCACATCATTTACAATTTTCTTTCCCTCCTGCAGCGATGAGTGCGGATAAGGTTCTTGTCCTAGATCATTTATCAGTAGGGTATGGTGAAAGTCCTATCATTGATGATATATCACTCGTAGTTCGACGAGGTGAATCAGTAGCTCTTATTGGTCCTAATGGGGCAGGTAAATCGACACTCGTAAAAACTATTGTAGGTGAATTATTTCCTGAGAATGGTCACGTAGATATCGGTAATCGCGTACAAGTGGGATATTTCTCGCAAGAGCATGAAGAACTACATGATTCTTGGCAGGTAGTAGAAGAGGTTATGAATCACTTTAACTACAGTGAGGATAAGGCGCGTAATGTGCTTGGGTCGTTCTTATTTAAAGGTGATGATGTATTTAAGCTAGTAGGTGAATTATCGGGTGGTGAGCGCGCTCGTTTAGCTTTGCTTAAGTTATTTCTTCAAGGCGATAATTTCCTAATTTTAGATGAACCGACAAACCATTTAGATATTCCTACACGAGAAATTGTAGAGAGAGCATTACAACAGTTTGAAGGGACTTGCTTTATTATTTCTCATGATAGATACTTCTTA
>URPT01000027.1 GCA_900549845.1 uncultured Veillonella sp.
AACCTCGTTAACAGGTTTGCTCACTTCAATATCGTCAACCAATACCCATACTTTATCTACATTCAAAGACATGCTTTGAGCAAGATTTAATACGGATTTACGGTGAGTCCATTCTTCTAAGATATCTCCAATACCTAATAGGTACATAACAGCGCCAGCTGTAGGATAATCTTTTTGAAGTAAAGCAGCACCAATAGCCACACCATCAAGCACTTCTACAGTTAACTTACGTTGCCATAATGTTTTAATGGCTTTGCCGATAAATTTAATACCATCAAACCATGCCCATGCCGCTGCAATTGGTGCAGGTAACACTGCTTTCTTACCTAAGTAAACTGCAGTGCGGTTGATCATCATTTCACGGTATTTTTTATTTACCAAGCGTGGAGAATATTCATTCAAAGCTGGTGCTTCAGACAAATCTAAATCGCGTAGATCGAGTACCGCATCACGCACAGCATCAGAATCGCCATTATGTTTAATGGCGATTTGACTGCTACGAGTGTAGAAGGTTACATCTACAATTGCATCATTAAGGAGCAATGTATCCTCTACATAAGCTGCTTCAGCTTCTGTAAAGCGATGACCAGTTACCTTAACATGCAAGCGATTTCTGAGTTTTTTTACTACAGAAAATTGTAACATATGTGCAATCCTCTAATTATTTGTTTTCTTCAAAGATTTCTTCGTTGCGTGCTTCGTTGATTTCTTGAGCTTCTGCCAATACATCAGATGCGGATGCTTGTACTTTTTCAGCTGTTTCTAATACAGTTTCTTTAGCGCGAAGACCAGCTGCTACGATACCAGCATATACTTTTTTAGCATCTTTAGAAGTTAATACTTTAAGACCTACAGTACCCAATGCAAGACCTGCTGCGAATAAGTTAGCGTTTTTAAGATTGTTTTGGTTGAAGTTGAACATGATAATATCCCTTTCTACTAATAAATATATAAAAAAATTACTTACTATATTTGAAAAGAGGAGCCTATTATAGAGACCCCTCTTTCAAATTCAGAATTCGTATTAGCTTACTTAGCAGTACGTTTAATGCCTAATGCTTTATTGGAACCATCACAGCTGCAGTTACCACCACAACCAGAAGATTTCTTAGAGCCAGAATCGGAGCCACCGCCACCACAGCCGCAACCACCTTTACCAGACATTTGTTTGTAAAATTTATTACCGATATAAGCTAATGCTAATACAACTATGAGTCCTATAACAAGATTATCCATTACTATGCCTCTTTCTCAATATCTACTAAATTACAATATTTGTCTTAGTGATAAACAAGATAAAAGCAATATCTAAAGGATATTTCCCTTTTCTCATTATCATTTAACCACGAATATTGATAATTATCAAGTATTATTTTTAAATTACTTATAACAAAATCGCAATTTTTAAATTCATTTTTGTTTAAAGAATCTAAAAGTGGCTAAACTCTCCTATTTAGCGATTTTAGATTAGAAACCTAATGCGCGACCTATGTTATAGAAGATGAAACATGCAATCCAAGCAAATGTGTTTTCATAGAAGAACATGAAAGCAACCCATTTCCAGGAACCTGTTTCACGTTTGATAACAGCTAATGTTGCCAAACAAGGTGGGTAAATTAAGATAAACAACATCATTGTCAAACCAATTAATGGTGTAAAGTGAGAGTCGTTTTGTAGGTACTCAGTCAACGGTGCTGGATTTTGATCATCACCACCAACAGCATAGACAGTACCTAACGTTGAGATAACAACCTCTTTAGCCGCCAAACCAGCTACTAATGATAGGCCCATTTTCCAATCAAAGCCCAATGGTTCTAGCACTGGGTTGATAGCTTTACCAAAGGATGCTGCATAGGATTGTTCAATTTTTTCAGCAGCTTTTTCTTTATCAAGTTTGTCATTTTCAGCATCTAAGTTAGCACTGTTTTTATACATTGCCCATGCTGCTGGGAACAAGTCTTTATTTTCATCTTTAATATCATTGAATAATTCAGGTGCTTCAGAATCATCCTCTACTGCTACTTCAGGTTCATCTTCTCCTGCTTGCTTAGCAGCATCAGTAGCATCTTGTACAGTAGATTTCATATCTTCAACAATTTTATCAACTGCATCTTTTTGGTCATCTGTAGCAATACCGAATTGAGATAATGTAGCTGCATCTTTTACTTCATACTCTTGAGCAACTTGTTCTTTCATTGCATCATAGTCTTTAGAGTATTCTACATCCATTGGGTACGCAGTAAGGAACCAAATCAAGATAGATGCGGCCATGATGAATGTACCAGCTTTAATGATGTACAATTTAGCACGTTCGTACATGTGCATCCAAGTAGCTTTCAATGTAGGTAAATGATATGGAGGTAGTTCCATTACAAATGGTTCAGCTTCACCTGCAAATAAGAACTTACGGAAGATCTTTGCAAAGATAATACCGAAAATAATGCCCAAGAAATATACAGAAAATACAACAAATGTACTATCCCAACCATTTGGGAAAAATGCATTTGCAAATAAGATATATACCGGTAAACGAGCAGAACAGCTCATGAATGGTGTAATCAAGATTGTAACCATTCGATCCTTATAGTTATCAAGGATACGAGCGCCCATTACAGATGGTACGGAACAACCGAAACCTAAAAGCAACGGAATAAAGGATTTACCATGCAAACCACAAGCGCGCATTACACGGTCAATAACGAAGGCTGCACGAGCCATGTAACCAGTATCTTCCAAGAAAGAAATGCCAAGGAAGAGTAATAAAATTAATGGTAAGAATGAAAGTACCGCACCTACGCCGGCAATAATACCATCAGATACGAGTGACTGTAATTGGCCCTCTGGAATAGTCTGAACCGCATAAGCTTGTAATGCAGCGAAACCATCCTCGATCCAACCTTGAGGAATACCACCAACGAAGTTAACGAACGCAAACAATAAGTACATAACAACCATGAAGATTGGTAAGCCCCAAATTCGATGCGTTAAGATTTTGTCATAACGGTCAGAGCGTGTTTCCAATTGAGTTGGCGCTTGTGTTAAACATGTATTATATACTTCTACTGCAAAGCGGTGACGATATTCTTGGAAGACAATATCAAGATCAACTTGATCCTTAATTTCTTCACGAATAGCTTCAGCCTTTTGAATAACAGCTTCCGTATTATCAAAGCGCATAACTTTGCCAATAACGTCAGCATCTTTTTCTAACAACTTAACAGCAATCCAACGAAGTGGATATGTAACAGTGCCCGCTTGTTTTAGCAATTCTACAAGCTCACTAATTTTACCTTCTAACAAATCACCATAGTTAATTGTTACACCAGGAGCTTTTTGAGAAGCAGCTACACTAATTGTTGCTTCTAACAAGTCTTTTGTACCAATGTTTGTACGACCTACTGTGCTAACAATTGTAGCCCCTGTCATTTCTGCCATTTTTTTTAGGTCGTATTTGATGCCCATTTCTTCAGCAACGTCAGCCATGTTTAGAGCAATAACCATTGGCTTTTCAAGTTCCAATAATTGTGCAGCTAAATATAAGTTACGTTCCAAGTTAGATGCATCAAGAACATTAACAATAACATCTGGGTTATCATTTACGATAACATTACGCGCTACTAACTCATCCAAGGAACGTGCAGTTAAGCTATATGTACCTGGTAAGTCAATAAACAATAACTCATGGCCATCAAAGTTCGTATGGCCTTCCTTTTTTTCTACTGTAACGCCGGCATAGTTACCAACGTGTTGCTTCGCCCCTGTGATATTGTTAAACATTGTAGTTTTACCACAGTTAGGGTTACCTGCTAAGGCAATGCGAATTTGCCCATTTTCTGCCATGTGAACCTCCTATTGAACCTCTACATCAATCATGCCAGCTTCGCTTGTACGAAGTGCTAATTCAAAGTTTTTTACTTTGATTTCCACCGGATCCCCCAAAGGGGCAAACTTCATAACATGGATTTTTGTACCATTTACAAGACCCATGTCAATTAGACGATGCTTAACATTGCCACTGCCATGTAGTGCAACAATAAGACCAGACTCACCTGGTTTCATGTCTTTTAACTTTTTGATAGCCATACGACACCTCCTAATTATTGTACCTAACAACCTCATATTAAACACACCAAATAATAATGCGTATTAGTATCTTAAATTATTATATCAAAGAAATCATTAATTTCAACAATTATTATCATTTTTATGGTAATTTTCTATCTCATATATATATTTTTTTCTCATATTAAATATGAGAATTATTTTATCATTAATCAAAATAAACCCTGTAGAGTATAGCTTTTTATGAACCAATATAAATCATAATTGCTTCACCAAATAAGAAGCACTACTAAGATTATCATTATTAATAATTTAATCATTCTCAATTAAATATTAAATTTTTATTTAAACATGAATACTTTAATGTTTTTTATTCTCATAAATATACATGCATTTCGTTATTTTTCAATATATTATCATTTAAATAGACCAACATACACATTCTTTATGGCAACCTAATTTCCCATCTAATAATAATCGCTATAAATAACAATTCATTTTATTTGCCCCTACTATATGCATAAGGTATAATTAATATAATATGTATTATAGAAAGGACGATCCATGAAATCTTTTAAATCTTTAGGCGTTTGTGATGAACTCATTCAAGCCCTTCAAAAACAAGGTATCAAGGAGCCCACTCCAATTCAAGAACAAGCCATTCCTATAGTTTTCAAAGGGAATGATGTCATAGCAAAAGCTCAAACAGGTACAGGCAAAACATTAGCCTTCTTATTACCTATTCTTCAACGGGTTCACACAGATGTGCATCAAGAACAAGTACTTATCATTGCACCTACGCGAGAACTAGTAAAACAAATTTCTGACGAAGCAAAAGAAATAGGTACCATTTTAAATGTGGACATCCTCCCTCTTATCGGTGGCAAAACGATTGAAGCACAGCTACAACAATTAGGACGTCGCCCTCAAGTTATCTTAGGTACACCAGGTCGCCTACTAGATCACGCTAAACGAGGTTCTTTACATTTAGATTGCATTCGCCGTGTTGTATTAGACGAAGCGGATCAAATGCTTCATATGGGTTTCTTGCCTGATATTGAAAACCTCATCAGTCAAACAGATTCGAATAGACAGCTTTTACTATTCTCTGCGACAATTCCAGACAAAATTCGTAACCTTGCAAAGGCATATATGTCTAAACCAGTTTCTGTTACAGCTGAAGGTAAACACGTTACCCTTGAATCGATTGATCAACGAGTGTATATGATGAACCCTGAAGAAAAAACAGAACGTCTCATCAAAATGATCGAAGAAGATAATCCATTCTTAGCAATTGTTTTCTGTAATAAACGAGAAGGTGCCGTTCGTTTATCCTATGAACTAACTGCAGCTGGTCTTAACATCGCAGAAATGCACGGCGATTTAACGCAAGGTCGTCGTACTCAAATTTTACGAAACTTTGCTAAAGCCAAAACACAAATCTTAGTCGCTACAGATATTGCTGCTCGCGGTATCGATATCGAAGGCATTACACATGTTTACAACTATGATGTTCCACGTGACGTAGATTACTATATACATCGTATTGGCCGTACTGGTCGTGCAGGAAACTCAGGTGTAGCTATAACCTTTGCAACACCGCAAGATGAATCTTGGTTGCGACGCATTGAACGCGCCATCCAAGCAACGCTTACAAAATACACTAAAGACGGTCAGATCAAAACTAAAGGTAACGCAAGTGCTGCACCTAAACGTGCAAAAGCAACAGGCAAGCCTAAAGTAAGTAGCTCTTATCAAGCTACTAAGGCTAAGGCACACAAAGCACGGGGGCATAAAGGATCCAATACACGCCAACGCCGCACATCTACATCTCAAACAGGACGTCGTGGCAAACGTAGATAATACAACATTTATATTTATTGTTTAGTAGCTGAAGATATCATAAGTAGATAAAGATATTATTTATCTTCAAAGAATACATCAATAAAAAGACGCGCACAGCATAGCTGTACGCGTCTTTTTATTGTCAAACTACATTTGTAGTTTCTATATATTATTATATATTTAACTATAATAGTATTTACTTGTTTGCGTAAATACTTGGTACTCCATCTACATCGGAGCACTGAGTTTTACATTGAGATCGATTACTACAAATCCAGTTTACTCGACCTCTCGCCTCTTGCTTTACAAAGTAACCTTGCTTACATCGCGGACATTTATATTGTTTATCGTCATCAGATATTTCAATATTACTTTCTCCATTAGGGTTCACACCGTCAATAGGTTGCGTATGCTTACATGCAGGATAATTGGTGCAGCCTAAAAAGGCGCCAAATTTACCATTCCGTTGTTGCAAACGGCCCTTATTACACTTTGGACAAATAGGCAAAGAAGATACATCAACGTCAGTATTATTCATAGGGCGTTTTCGATTTTGATTCGTTATAGTGCGAACCACATTAGGCATCATCTGACCAGAACTACCTTGTTTATCAAAGCCTAGTTTATCAATCAAATGCTTCAAAAACTTAATCTGATCAGACAAGAAAGAATCTAATGTATCCTCTCCTTCACTCATGAGCGCCAAACGTTCCTCCCATACAGCCGTTTCATCAGGATACAACAATTCATCAGGCAATGCATCTACTAAAAGATAGCCTGTTTCCGTAGGTGATAGAACTTGCTTCTTCCCCGAAGTTTTCATAAATCCACGACTGATGAGCTCGTCAATAATATTGGCGCGGGTCGCCTCCGTACCAATACCAGACACCGCTTTTAATTGCTTTTTCAAGTCTTCATTTTTTACAAACTTGTGAATTTCCTTCATTGCTTGTAACAAAGTAGACGGAGTAAATCGAGATGGTGGCTTAGTTTGCTTTGCCTCTACAGAGGAATCCGTATATAAAACAGTATCGTTCTTTTTAACGGCCGGCAAGTGATCGGCCTCTTCAGGAACCTCTTTTTTTGAGTCAGATTCTGCGCCACGTTCATCAGTTAAATCCGGTTCCTCATTATCAGTTGCAGACTTAGACTTTTGTCGTTTATAAAGTAACTTCCAGCCTTCTTCAATAACCACACGGCCATTAGCAACAAACTCTTCTTTACATTGTTCCACTACAATTTTAGTTTGCTCATAAACATGCTCTCCATAAAACTGAGCAATATAAGCTTGGCTGATGAGGAAGTAAATATTTCGTTCCTCACGAGACAAGCTATTTATATTACAAGCAACCGTAGTCGGAATAATAGCGTGATGGGCGGTAATTTTCTTTTCATTCCAAGCACGACTTTTAATAGATTGGTCAGCATCACTAGCCCACTGTGCTAACCTCTCATCTCCTGCATTCTGTAAATTATTGAGAATAGCATTGCGATCACCATATTGATTTGGTGGTAAATATTCACAATCAGAACGCGGGTATGTAGTCAATTTTTTTTCATATAATTTTTGTGCTGTATCAAGCACAGTTTGGGGATCATAGGAAAAGGCTTTACCTGCCAATACTTGTAAGGATGACAAGGATAGTGGTAAGCGCTGTGCATCTTTTTTCTTGGATTTTGTAACAGCCTTAATGATACCATCTGGCCCACTTTGTAATTGTTCAACTAATGCATCAGCAATAGCCTTATTGATGAGACGCCCATCAGGATCTAATCCTTTCTGCTCATCTGTAGGTTGCCATGTGGCCCAGAATACACCATTAGCATGGTTGTACAAAACTTTTACAGTAAAATAGTCTACCGGTTTAAATGCCGCTAGTTCTCGCTCTCTGCGCACAACAAGGGCTAATGTTGGAGTCTTAACACGACCGATAGGTAATGTTACTTTATTACCTTTATAACGTTCAGACAATGTATAGGCACGAGATAAATTCATGCCAATAAGCCAGTCTGCACGTGCTCTAGCCAATGCAGATTGATATAGATTGTGAAAGTCTTTATTATCCCGTAGATCATTTAATGCGGCACGAACAGATTTTTCGTCCAATGCATTTAGCAAGATACGTTGTACAGGTTTTGTATTTCCTACATAATATAATACTTCATCAACCAACAATTGACCTTCCCTGTCCGGGTCACCTGCGTTGACGATAATGTCCGCTTTACCGATTAATTCTTTTACAGTCTCAAACTGTTGACGACTACTATCCGTAACGAGTAATTTCCACTCATTAGGCACAATAGGTAAATCTTGAGGGCGCCAGCGGATATATTTATCATCGTAATCACCAGGTTCTGCTTGATGTAATACGTGCCCTACAACCCAAGTCACCACATCATCACCTTGGATAAAATAGCCATTCCGCTTTTGGATATTTTTATTTTCTGGCAAGCATTTACTAATTTCGCGAGCCATGGATGGCTTTTCCGCAATAAATAACCGCATGGTCCCCCTCCTTAACATGAAGATAACGGCTAATCCCCAAGCCGTTCTATGAAATCTCATTATACTACAATTTAGTGGTCATAACTAGAAAAATCATGTATAATTTTTACGATATAGACTGTAAGAGTAGAACGATAATATATATCTACTTATACAAACATACTAATAGAGGTGAACCATGACATTTTTAGAAGAAGTACAACGTCGGCGTACGTTTGCTATCATATCTCACCCGGATGCGGGTAAAACTACATTAACAGAAAAACTACTTTTATACGGTGGTGCCATTCACTTAGCGGGGTCCGTTAAGTCTCGTAAAACAGCAAAACACGCCGTATCTGACTGGATGGAAATCGAAAAACAACGTGGTATCTCTGTAACGAGTTCCGTATTACAATTTGACTACGATGGCTGTCGTGTCAACATTCTTGATACTCCTGGTCACCAAGACTTCTCTGAAGATACATACCGTACATTGATGGCTGCCGATAGCGCTGTCATGCTTATCGACGTTGCAAAAGGTGTCGAAGCACAAACGAAAAAACTATTTGCCGTATCTAAAGAACGCGGTATTCCTATCTTTACCTTTGTAAATAAAATTGACCATTTCGGTCGCAGCCCATTTGACTTGATGGAAGAAATCGAAAACGTTCTTGGCATTCGTACATGCCCTATGAACTGGCCAATTGGTATCAACGGTGAATACAAAGGCGTATACGATAGAGAACACGAAACTATCGAGCTCTTCGCAAAAGACGAAACACATGGTCAAGAAAAGCTAGCCTCTGAAAAAGGTGCTTTGACTGATCCTCGTATGAAAGAATTATTAGGTGACGATGTATATCAAGCATTGCTTGATGATATCGAATTATTAGACGTTGCTGGCGATCCATTCGATTTTGATAAAGTTCGTGCAGGCGAATTAACGCCAATGTTCTTCGGTTCTGCTATGACTAACTTTGGGGTAAAACCATTCTTAGAAAAATTCTTAGAACTAGCTCCATCCCCTGCTCCACGACAAGCCGTGGAAGAAATGGTGCAACCTACGAGCGAAGACTTCTCCGCTTTAGTATTTAAAATTCAAGCGAATATGGACCCTAATCACCATGACCGCATCGTATTTATGCGTATCTGCTCTGGTAAATTCGAAAAGGGTATGTCCGTATTGCATCGCCAATCTAACAAAACGATTCGCTTGTCTCAGCCTCAACAATTCTTGGCTACCGAACGTACCATCGTAGAAGATGCATATCCCGGTGATATTATCGGTGTCTTTGATGCTGGCACAATGGGCGTAGGCGATACACTATGTGCACAAAAACACAAGGTAACATTTGGTGACTTCCCTGTGTTCCCACCAGAATTCTTCGCCCGCGTATCTCCAAAAGATACTATGAAGCGTAAGCAATTCCAAAAAGGCATGACACAATTGGCTCAAGAAGGTGCAGTTCAAATCTTTGAACAACCAGGTGCCCTCGACTCCTTCGTAGTTGGTGCCGTAGGTATGCTTCAATTTGAAGTTTTAGAATACCGTTTAAAAAATGAATATGGTGTTGATTTATTAAATAATACATTGCCATACAGTGTTGCCCGTTGGATTGATGGTGAAGTAGATATTGCGTCTTTAAAGGTGTAGATAATGCGATGATTGTTAAGGATAATCGCGAATACTATAGTTCGCGATCGTACTGTAGTGCTTATCTCCAATGAATGGCAAATGGGTTGGGTTCAAGAGCGTAATCCTGATGTTACATTCTTAACAACCCCAAAACTTCATCACGAACTATAGTATTGGCATTTATAGCTTATCTTTCTAAATCTATACTTCGCACTTCTAAATGCGAGATGTACTATGTAGCAGACAGTGACTTAACTGCAAACCTCAATAGTTAAGCACACTATAAATCCTCAGATAATAACAACTGGAATATATTTCTCAATATATAAAAATTAGAAATATATTCCAGTTTATTTTTTTATAATAGGCAGGAAAATCACAGAATTTAGTCGAATACATATAGTATGATTATGTAGAGAAGTGATTTATACTATTACTTTCTCGTATTTTTGTATATAATATAAATATATTATAAATAGATATATATCTAATATAGATATATAAAACCTAATGGTTTTACTGTTGTTGTGAGTGTTGAAAATAAATAATATATAATTATTATGCCTTATATATTCTATAGTTTTTTTCGACCATTCATGATACCATAAAATATAAGTTTTATTTTTTATTTTAAAGGAGTGATTTTATGCCACTTATTGACTTAGCGTTAGTCAACGATGTATGGACATTGAAACTGTCCATGATCCAAACTGTAGGCCTCGCTGTAATCACGTTATTCATTGGTACTTGGATTAACAAGCATTCCAAGTTCTTACAACGTATGTGTATGCCTGCACCAGCTGTAGGGGCTTTGCCATTTGCATTCTTAACTGCCATTCTTTCTTACTACAAGATTTTGAACATTACCTTTGAAGGTTCCCTACAAACATTCTTAATGCTTGCCTTCTTTACCACTATCGGTTTGATGGCTTCTTTGAAAGTCCTCAAAAAAGGCGGTATCTTCATTATCTTCTTCTTCCTCGCTTGTGCAGTATGGATTGTTGTACAAAATACAGCAGGTATTATGATTGCTAAAGCTTTAGGTATTGAACCAATCATCGGTATTATGGCTGGTTCCGTATCCATGATTGGTGGTCTTGGTACTGCTGGCGCCTTCGGCCCATATTACGAACAATTGCTTGGTATCCCTGGTACAGCATCAGCAGCGGTTGCAGCCGCAACATTCGGCATGGTAGCTGGTACAATTCTCGGTGCTCCTGTAGGTGAACGCATTATTAAAATGCACAAAGTTAAAACACCTTACGAAAACCCAGAGTTAATGGAAGATGAAGGCATCGACATGATCGAAGATCACGTTGAAAGTGGTGGCAAACAATTTAATTCTCAAGACCTTTTAACAATCTGTATGTGGATTGGCCTTGCATTAGGTATCGGTACTATCGTAAGTGCTGGTTTGTCTATCTTAACTCCACTACCTGCGTACATCGGCGCAATGATTTGTGCAGCTGTAATCCGTAACTTTGGTGATTTCACAAAAGCTTACAAAATCAACGATGCAGCTCTTGATGCAGTATCCAATGTAGCATTATCTCTATTCGTAACTATGGCTATCAATAGCTTGAAACTAGTTCAATTAATCGATCTTGCTTTACCACTTATTACAATCTTAGTTGCACAAATGGTACTTATCTGTGTATTTGCATACCTTATCTACTTCCTATTTGGTCGCAACTACGATGCAGTTATGCTTGGTTCTGGTGCCATCGGCTTCGGCTTAGGCGCTACACCAAATGCATTGGTTAATATGTTATCCTTAGCAAGTAAACATGGTCCATCCCCTCGTGCATGGCTTGTAGTTTCCTTGGTAGGTGCATTCTTAATCGACTTTGCTAATGCTTTCCTAATTACAACAATGGCTGGCATTCTTTACTAAAAAAAAGGACCCATTCGGGTCCTTTTTTTATGAAAAGAGCTTATTAGAATGATATGTTATCAATCTAATAAGCTCTTTTTACATTATTCTATTTAATTAAAGCCGCCCATGCATTGGCTATATCAGCAAACTCTTGAAGGGTAAAAGTCTCCCCTCTTCGTTGACCATCGATATTGGCTTTTGCTAATAACTCTTCGATTCTATCTTTTGATAAGCCCGTTGTTTTCATTGTATTAGCGAATGTTTTCCGTCGTTGCGCAAAACCAGCTTTCACAACCCGGAAGAATAGTTTCTCATCAATAACATCAACAGGAGGCTTGTCACGCAATACACAACGAATAACAGAACTGGTTACAGCTGGAGCCGGCAAGAAAGATTTAGGCGGTACATCAAGCACAATATCAGGCTCAGTATAGTACTGTACAGCTACAGATAATGCACCATAATCCTTTGTGCCTGGCTTAGCCACCATACGCAAGGCCACCTCTTTTTGCACCATTACAACAAGGCGTTCTATGGGTAATTTACTTTCCAATAGAGACATAATAATAGGTGTTGTAATATAGTATGGCAAATTAGCAACCACTTTAAATGGTTTATGGTTCATAATGGTTGGCACATCGAGTTTCAACACATCACCATGGACAATACGTACATTGTCATAAGAAGCCAAGGTAGTATCTAGAACCTCTAATAAGCGACGGTCTAACTCAATGGCCGTTACATCAGCACCACTTTGTGCTAACCCCTGTGTCAATGTGCCAATACCAGGACCTACCTCTAGTACAGGTTCACCAGGTGTCAATTCCGCAGCATGTACAATTTCGTCTACAATACCTCTCTTAATAAGAAAGTTCTGCCCTAATTTCTTACTCATTTTAATATCGAAGCGTTTACATATATAATGTACTACTTCAGGGCTTGCAATTACTGATTCTAACATCTTAACTCCTATTTTAACTATTTACAGCCTCTTCAAAAGCATCTCGACTTATACCATAGTGATTTAAACGGTATAAAAACTGTTTCCCATTGCCATAACCAATGCCTAACTTAGCCCCAATAACCGCACGGCGAGCAGCACTATCAGGCATACCTGATAACCCATGACGAACTAGATCTACCATAGAAAATTCGTTAGATGATTCCAAGGATTCTACATGTAATGTGGATAAAGCCTTTCTAATGGATTCTGGAGATGCTTGTTCTATGCCAATATCATCATTTGCAAACGCTTCATCACGAGGGACAAAAGCATGCTGTGCATTAGGGAATTTTTTTGTTAATACACGACGAATTCTCTCCCCTGCTGTATCAGGATCGGTTAATATGATAATACCTCGCTTTTCATAAGCTACACGAATCATATCAATAACACCTTTACGAAGTGTAAAACCCTCTGTAGCAATACAGTCTGCTTCTACGGCTTGTGCAATACGTTGTATATCAGATTTTCCTTCTACTACGATGACTTGTTTAAGCATAGGTCCTCCTTTATTCTATTAGTACATTGTAACATATATATAACATTGCTTAAATACTTATAATCGAGTAGTATAGGTAGTGTAATATATAAAAGGAGGCCATTATGACCTTACAACAATTAAAGTATGTCACAACAATTGCAAATATAGGCAGTATTAGTGAAGCTGCTAAGAGACTCTTCGTGTCTCAACCAAGTCTAACAAAGGCTATTAAGGAATTGGAAAAGGAAATGGGCATTACCATTTTCGACCGTACCAATAAAGGGATTACTGTTTCTAAAGAAGGGGAACGTTTCCTCGGCTATGCACGCCAAGTACTAGAGCAAGCCGCTTTATTGGAAGAGCAATATAAAAGCCAAAGCGGTGGTAAAAAACAATTCTCTGTTTCTACGCAACATTACTCCTTTGCGGTTAACGCCTTTGTAGAGCTTTTAAAAGGCGCAGGCATCGATCAATATGATGTATCCTTACGAGAAACTCAAACCTATGAGATTATTGATGACGTAGCTCATATGAAGAGTGAGATTGGATTGCTCTATTATAATGATTTTAATAGACCTGTACTAGAGAAATTAATTCACACTAATGAATTAACATTTACAGAGTTATTTACTGCACACCCACATATTTTCATAGGCAAAAACCATCCACTAGCTAATAAAAAGGTTGTATCTATGGACGAATTAGAGGAATATCCATATATCTCCTTTGAGCAAGGCGATCACAACTCTTTCTATTTCTCTGAAGAAATTTTTAGTACCGTTGTACGACCAAAACATATTCGTGTACGCGATAGAGCTTCCCTCTTTAGTTTATTGCTTGGTCTAGATGGATATACCGTATCTAGTGGTGTTATCGATGAAGAAGTAAATGGTGAGAATATTATCTCTGTTCCTCTCGCCGAAGAAGGTTTGATGCATATCGGTTACATTACCAATAACAAAATGCATCGCAGTCGTTTAGGGCAAGAATATATTCAAGCCTTAGAACAGTATGTAGGCAACTACGGTAGACATATTAAACTACCTGAAACAAAAGAATAATATTGTAGGATTCTTGATTATAGTTCAACTACTCTACATAATAGTGTAACTTTAAATAAAAGCACTCTCGATTTTGAACTGTACCTCGAAAAATTGTGTCCAATTTTTGGGGTGCAGTTCATTTAGAGAGTGCTTTTTAATATATGTAGGAAATCTAACTGCTAACAACTAAACCAAAGAAAAGCATAGGATAAGATATACCACAACTGAGTTGATACTATATTAACTTTCATATCTCGATATAACTGAAGCACAAAAATAACCCTCTGATATAACTTAAAACTATATACAACATCAATATATTGATATTTTTATATATGCTCATCCTTAGTTATAATAAACCTATCGAATTTATCGGTTTTACCGTTTATATAAGGAGGATTTTATTTATGTCCAAACAATTAGCACCATTCCATTTTGATATCGTAGGTTCCTTCCTACGCCCAGCAGAATTAAAAGAAGCTCGTGAAGCTTTTACAAAAGGAAATATTACAAGAGAAGAGCTAACAGCTGTTGAAGATCGTCTTATTACAGACCTCATTCAAAAACAAAAAGCTGCAGGTCTTCCTGTTATTACTGATGGTGAATTCCGCCGTGCATACTGGCACTTAGATTTCATGTGGGGATTCAATGGCGTAAAAGAAATTGAACTTGAACACGGTTAC